>DMQW01000037.1 GCA_003455565.1 Limisphaerales bacterium | reverse complement strand
GGAAGTTTTATAGTTTCGGAGTTGATCGGTGGAGTTGATCAGACCAAGTAACCCGGTGAGGGGTGAGTTCCCAGAGTTATAGGTTGGCGTTGACCACTTTTTTCGAGCGCCGGCGTTGCCGCCGGGCGAGTTCGCCATCCAATTCTGGCGCGAGGCGGGGCTGATTCATCCTGCTTTTGCCAAGCGCGCGGTGGCTTCAGTGACCGGCAATCTGGCGAGAAAAAAACTCGGCCAGTTGCGCGAATCTGATTTGGTAAAACTCGACACCGCACTCGGCTTGTGGTTCGGCTTGTGATTTCCGTCCGCCTTGTTTGCTTTTCATCCGCGTGAATCTGTGTTCATCTGTGGTCAAGCTATGGCTGCTGAAAAACCGATTATCATCTGCACGCGCGGCAGCGCGCTCGCGCTCGCGCAGGCCAACTTGATCGCCGCGCAATGCCGCGCCGCGTTTCCTAAACTGCAATTCGAGCTGAAGATCATCAAGACCACCGGCGATAAATTGCAAAAGGCTTCGATGGCGAAGACCGATCCCAGCCTGCCGAAAGGTTTGTTCACGAAGGAACTCGAAGTCGCGCTCATCAAAGGCCACGCCGACCTCGCCGTGCACAGCTTGAAAGATTTGCCGACCGATCTGCCCGCCGGCTTGATGCTCGCCGCGACGCCCGAACGCGAGGACGTGCGCGATGTGCTGATTTACCGCAACGCCAGAAAGACAACCCTGCGCGGCTTCAAACCGCACGCCACGTTGAAAGATTTTCCGCAAGGCGCGACCATTGCCACCAGCAGCACGCGGCGCAAGATGTCGTTGCTCGATGCGCGGCCGGATTTGAACATCGTCGAGATTCGCGGCAACGTCGCCACGCGGATGCAGAAGGTCGCCGACCGCGAAGAGATTGATGCCACCGTGCTGGCGCTCGCGGGCCTCACGCGGCTGAAGTTCAAAATCAAGGCCAACGGAACCATCATGGGCGAAGGCGTGCCGGACGGCTTGCTCGCGTCGGTGCTGGATTTGGAAACGATGCTGCCGTGCGTCGGCCAGGGCGCAATTGGCATCGAGACGCGCACGGGCGACGAACGCATCGCGAAAATTTGCGCCAAGTTGAACCACGCGGAGACGTTTCATTGCGTGATGGCGGAGCGTGCGTTTTTGCGCGGCATGGGCGGCGGCTGTCAAAGTCCCGTGGGCGCGCACGCGGAAATCACCGGCCACGCAATCTTTTTGCGCGCGATCTCCTTCCGCGATGCCACCGTGAAGCGCGGCGCAGCGAAACGGCCGGTGGCCGAAGCCGCGTTGCTGGGCGAAGAGATGGCGGCGGAGTTGAAATGAGCGAGTCCCTGGTCTGGATTAAAATTAAACTGGAAAGATTTTTACTGCACCCGCAACAATGCCCCGCCATGCGCGGGCAGTTCCGCGACGAAATTTTTCTGCCGGCCCAAGTCCCGGCGAATCCACAAATCACGGACGGAAGGCGAAGCGCCAAGTCTCAGTTCACGCCAGGCAAAGTCAACCCTCACCGTTTTGTCAGTGCGGTTGAAAAAACCAACGGCCACGGTTTTGTCTGAACGTTCCTTCATCCACATTTCGGCGGTTGACTGCGGATTAAAAATCCGCCGCGCCGGTTTGCCGGATTCATCCTGATGCACGGCGCCGAGGATTTTCATCAATGTGGATTTGCCCGCGCCGTTCTCGCCGCACAGCGCAACGATTTCGCCGCGCCCGACCTGAAGGCTGACGTTGTCGAGCGCAACCACGCCGGAAAAGCGCTTGCAGATTCAGCGCATTTCGGGGAGCGGCGTCATGGAAGTGATACTGGTGATGGCGTGATTTTGCAGGTCGTATCCATCTGTCACAAGGTCTTTTCAACAAAAAAAAGGTGGCGGTGCCGAAGCATCGCCACCTTTTTGAAACGGACGGTTTACCAGAACTTGATGTAGAACAGGACGACGCAGCCCACGACAATCAGGCTTAACACCACGTCCATGGCAGTCCAACTGGCGCGGGTGGCGGCCTTTTCCGCCGGCGTGGCGCCATACCAGGTGTATTTGATTGTCTTCGGGTCAGGCGCCTTGGTCATGAGGCTGATGATGATCATCAACGCGGCGGTGAGCACAAACAGCCCTTCGCAGTAATACAGCCAGTGGATGTTCCAAAGGTCGAACATGATGGCATTGTGCGCGGCTTTGATGGGGGCGATGCCGGCGGCATAATCGGCCTTGGTGATGACGCCGTGGTAGAGGTCCTGTTTGAGCTTGGACACCGCATCGCCGTCGGTTCGGAAGATGAGGTCGAGAGCGAGGCGTCCGAATCCGCCGACCATGCCGACGACGAAGGAAATAAGCGCTGCGGGGGCGGTGGCGCGTTTCCAGAACACGCCTCCAGCGAACAGCACTGCAATGGCGGGCGAGAGATAGCCCTGCACGTTCTGCAGATACAGGTAAAGCGGCATGTGGAGGTTCTTGATCACGAGCACCCAGCAGATGCCGACGAAGACAATCACCGCCGTGGCTATGCGGCCCACGATCACCTCGGTTTTGCCGGAGGCATTGGGATACCATTCGCGGTAGAAGTCCATGGTGAAGAGCGTGGCGGACGCGTTGAACTTGGAGCCGAGCGATGCCATGAGGGCGACGATCATGCCGCAGGCCACCATGCCGCGAAGGCCGTGGGGCAGAATCTGCGCGACGAGCGAAGTGTAAGCGGCGTCACCGCTGGTGCTGAAACCGACGCCGGGGGTCTTGGTCAACGCATAGGCAATCATGCCCGGCACTAGGAAGATAAACACCGGGGTCAGCTTGAAGAAGCCGGCGAGGATGCTGCCGCGCCGGGATTCCTGCTGGTTCTTGCCGGCGAGCACGCGCTGGACGATATACTGGTCGGTGCACCAATACCAGAAACCGATGATGGCCGAGCCGGGCAGGATCGCCAGCCAGGGCCAATCAGGATCGCGGATGGAGCGGACAAGGTGAACACCTTCGCCATGCCAAGTCGAAGCAGCGACCGACGCGAGGGTGGCATGCCAGCCGTCAATGAGGCTGCCGTGGCCCAGGACGTGAAGTCCCATGTAAAGGATACAGACGGAACCAAAGATGAGCACCGGTGCCTGGAGCACGGCGGTATACATGATCACGCGCATGCCGCCGAAGATGGTGTAAAGGCCGGTGGTGAAAGCCAGTCCCAGGGCAATGGCCCAGAAGACGTCAATCCTTCCAAGAAATGGAACTGGAACCGTGTCCACGTTCAACAAGGTGCGGATGACGACGTCACCGGCGTAAATCGTCGCGGCGATTTTCGTCAGCACCAGGCTGGCCATGGTGAGGAGGCTCAAGACATTTCGCGAGCCGCGGCTGAAGCGGAGCTCGAGGAATTCCGGCATGGTGAACACCTTCATGCGGTCGTAGAGCGGCACGAAAGCCCAGCCCAGAATAATGATCCACCACCCGTGCATTTCCCAATGCGCCATCGCCATGCCGGTGACAAACCCGGCGCCAGCCAGACCGACGAGGTGTTCGGAACCGATGTTCGAGGAGAAGATCGAGGAACCGATCTGCAGCCAGTTTGCATCGCGACCGGACAGGAAGTAATCCTTGCCGGACTCGTTTTTCTTCCGCATGGAATACCAGACGGTCAGGATCATGCCGACGGCAAAGGCGATGATGACCACCAGATCCAGGCCGTTGAACACCGTGCCGTTCATGCTCCCCGCCACGGATGCTGTGGCAAGCGCGTTTGTTGCCACGTCCACGTTGTTCGTTGCCGCCAACACGCTGTTGGTTATTTCATTCATAGGATTTTATTTCCGTGATTTGATTATTCGGCGCTGAATTTATAGACGATGGTGTTGTGGAAGGTCTGGCCGGGCTTGAGTTCCACCGACGGGAAATTCGGCTTGTTCGGCGAGTCGGGATAATGCTGCGGTTCCATTGCAAAGCCAGTGTGAATCTGGTAGGCCACGCCGCCTTTGCCCTTGAGGGTGCCGTCGAGAAAATTGCCGGCGTAGAACTGCAAACCAGGTTCGTCGCTCCAGACCTCCATCACGCGGCCGCTGGCCGGCTCTTCCACGCGCGCCTGAAGACCGAACTGGCCAAGCGGTTTGTTGACCACCCAGTTGTGGTCGTAGCCGGGGCCGTATTGCAGCACAGGGTCGGGATCATTGATGCGCGCACCAATGGCGGTCGGCTTGCGGAAATCAAACGGCGTTCCGTCCACGGACTTGAATTCGCCAGTGGTGATCAGCCCGGAATCCACCGGCGTGGTCTTGTCAGAATTGATATAGACGATGTGGCCGAGGATGTCGCCATTGCCCTGCCCCGCCAGATTGAAGTAGGAATGGTGCGTCAGATTCACGACCGTCGGTCTGTCTGTCGTCGCGGCGAATTCCAGTTTCAATTCATTGTCTTCGGTCAACGTATAAATTGCCGTGACCTCAAGATTGCCCGGAAAACCTTCTTCGCCGTCCTTGCTGAAATACGCCAGCACCAGTTGCGGTCCACGGATACCCACCGAAGGTTTCGCCGTCCAAACCACCTTGTCAAAGCCCTTCAAACCGCCGTGCAATGTGTTCGGGCCGTTATTGGTTGCGAGCGTGTAGGTGTTGCCTTCCAGCGTAAACTTCGCACCGCCGATGCGGTTGCCGTAGCGGCCGATGAGCGCGCCGAAATACGGCGTCTTGTCAATGTAGCCCTGCAAATTGTCGAAGCCGAGCACGACGTCGGCGAACTTGCCGTTTTTATCCGGCATGGACAACGATTGCACAATGCCGCCGTAGGTCATGATGCGCGCCTCGGCACCTTTGGAATTGTGCAGCGTGTAGATTTCAACCGCCTGGCCTTCGGATGTCTTGCCAAAGTCGGCCTTGGTGATGGTGGATGATTTATTGGAGGAGGACATGGTTGCGCAGCCTACAAGAGAAACTGCCAGCAGTCCAGCCGCCATTGTTTGGGTGATGTGTTGGTTCATATCGGGATTATGTTTTTGTTATCGGGGATTTTGGATTTGTTGAAGAACGCTTTCCGGGACCGTCAAAACTGTTCCGTGCCGGATGCCTTTCGGAAAAGACACCGCCGGCGAAATGTCATGCCATTCTTTCATGTCCGTGGATTTAATCGCGCCATAGTATTTGGGATTTCCGTAATGGTCAAAGTAGATGTAACACTCGCCGCCGATTTTAATGGCGGTCGGGCCTTCCACCCAGTTGGTTGAAATCGCCGGGCTGGCCGGGCCAAATGGCCCTTCCGCAGCATCGCCCACCGCGATGCGCAGATTTTTCTTCACCGGATTTTTCGTCTCGTCCTTGACGATCAGATAATACCTGCCGTCCGCCGCCAGCATCGTCGCGTCGATCACGTTGAAGCCGCCGTCATACAACAGCTTCGTCGGCGAAAAATTCGTGAAATCCTTCGTGGTGACGTAATAAATCCGGTGGTTGTTGTCGCCGGAATTGGCGGTCTCCGGAAATTTTCCCGGAATCGTCGTGGCCCAGAAAATCAACCACTGCTCCTTCGCGGCATCATAAAATAATTCCGGCGCCCAGACATTTTGCGCCGTCGGGTCATTCTCCATCACCGGAATCGCGCGCTCTTCCGACCAGTGAATCAAATCTTTTGAACTCGCGTAACCAAACACCGGCGGACGGCCCCAGCTTGTCGTCCACACCAGATGAAACACGCCGTCCGGCCCGCGCTGCAAACTCGGATCGCGCATCAGCCTGCCGCCGACCTGCGGTTCCAGAAACGACTTGCCGTTCGGCGCTTTCAGTTCCGTCCACTTCAAACCGTCCTTGCTCGTGGTCAGATACAAACCGGCCTGACCGTTCGGCTCGCGAAAGAATGAAAACAGCAGCACCGAGTTCGTGCTTTCACCGCCAAAACTGGCCGACGGCAAAAGCGTGGCGCACACCAAACCGAGGATGATGGCGAGGCGTTTCATTTTTGTCCGTAGTAAGCGCCCGGCCCGTGTTTGCGGAGAAAATGTTTGTCGAGCAGCACCGGTTGCATCGGCGGCGTCTTGGGATTGATGCGCAGCGTCTCGCTGTTGAGCCGCGCGATAAACTCCAGCACGCCCGCGTTGTGAACCGCGTCGGCAACATCCTTGCCCCAAGTGAACGGCCCGTGGCTCGCCACCAGCACCGCCGGATGCTGCACCGGGTGGAACTTCAATTTCTTGAACGTCTCGACGATGACATCGCCGGTGTTGGCCTCGTAATCTTTTTTGATTTCCGCCGGCTTCAGCTTGCGCGTGCAGGGCACTTCGCCATACCAGTAATCCGCCTGCGTCGTGCCGTAGGCCAGCAGCGGCTTGCATGCCTGCGCCCACGACGTCGCGTAAAGGCTGTGCGTGTGAACCACGCCGCCAATTTCCTTGAACGCGCGGTAAAGAACCAGATGCGTCGGCGTGTCGGAACTCGGCTTCAAATTGCCTTCAACCACTTTGCCGTCCGCGAGCGAAACGACCACCATGTGTTCCGGCTTCATGCCGTCGTAAGGCACGCCGCTCGGCTTGATGACCACCAAGCCGCGCTCGCGGTCAACGCCGCTCACATTGCCCCACGTTTCGATGACCAGACCTTTGCCAACCAAATCCAGATTGGCCTGGCAGACTTGAGTTTTGAGTTTTTCGAGCATTTGAATTTATTTCTTAAAAATCATTTTAATTCCAGCGCCACGACGGATTTCGGCGGCAGCGTGGTGGTAAAACCATTGCCCGCCAGTTGCACGTCGTTGAACGGCTCCGGCTTCAAATTATCCGGCTGCTCAAACGTATTGTGCGTGGTCATGTCGGACGAAGTCAGCACGCGGCCCGAAACATTTTTCCGCGTGCCGCCCTGAAGTTCGCAATTGATGTTCGCCGCCCGCGTTGGATTGAGATTGCACAAGGTCACATGAATCGCCCCCGATGGATCCACCGAAGCCGACACGCTCACGCCGGGAATTTTTTTGCCACCGAAGCTGTAGTCCTCGCATTTCAATTCCGATGGCAGCAACGTGGCGTCCTGATGCGGCGTGAACATTTCAAAAACGTAATACGTCGGCGTCACGATCATTTTTTCCTTGTCGGTCAGAATCATGGACTGCAGCACGTTGATGGCCTGCGCGATGTTCGCCATCTTCACGCGTTCGGCGTGGTTGTTGAAAATATTCAGGTTGCAACCCGCCACCAGTGCGTCACGCAACGTGTTTTGCTGGCGCAGGAAACCAGGATTGCTGCCCGGATCCACGTCATACCACGCGCCCCACTCGTCCACGATCAGGCCGATTTTCTTTTTGGGATCGTATTTGTCCATGATCGCCGAGTGTTTATCAATCATGCCTTCAATGCTCACGGCAGCCTGCAAAGTGGAGAACCATTGGTCTTCGCCAAACTGAGTCGCCGAACCTTTGCTGCCGCTCCAGGTGGGAATGGGAAGGGAATAATGATGCAGGGAAATCCCGTTCATCTGTTTCGCGGCATTGGCCATCAGCACTTCCGTCCAGTTGTAATCCCCGTCGCTCGCGCCGCACGCCACGCGATAGACTTTGTTGCCCGGATAATTTTTGATGAACGTGTTGTAGCGTTTGAAATTGTCCGCATAAAATTCCGGGCGCATGTTGCCGCCGCAGCCCCAGCTTTCATTGCCCACCGCGAAAAACGGAACCTTCCACGGCTTGTCGCGCCCGTTCTGCCGCCGCAAATTGGCCATCGGCGAATCCGCCGCGCTCGTCATATATTCCACCCACTGCATCATCTCCTGCACCGAACCGCTGCCCACGTTGCCGCAGATGCACGGATCACAGCCCACCTGCTCGCAAAAATCCATGAACTCATGCGTGCCGAAATGGTTGTTCTCCACCACGCCGCCCCAGGTCGTGTTGATGATGGCCGGACGCTTCTCGCTCGGACCCACGCCGTCCATCCAATGATACTCGTCGGCAAAACAGCCGCCCGGCCAGCGCACCACCGGGACTTTTATTTTCTTGAGCGCCGCCACCACGTCGTTGCGGATGCCGCGCGTGTTCGGAATTTCGCTGTTCGTTCCGACCCAGATGCCTTCATAAATGCAATGGCCCAGATGTTCGGAAAACTGTCCGTAAATATTCTTGCTGATGATGGTCGTGCCCGCATCAGCGTGAATGACCAGCGAATTGGTCGTCGCCGTGGCGGCAAAGGCAGACGCGGCAAAAAACAATCCTGTGGCGATGGCGGCAATTATAGTTTTCATCTTATGACTTGGTTGTGGGCTTGATAATGATGCACCCGCCCTTGCGGTCAATCCCACTGGCGTTGCCCCATGTTTCGATGACCAATCCCTTGCGAACCAAATCCAAGTTCGCCCGGCAGACTTCAGCTTTTAATTTATCGAGCATATTTTTACGGGTGATTCGTAGTCTGTAGCGATGTATCAGAATTTGTTTCTTCCTGATAATACGGGCCAACTTTTAAAATTTGAAACACAACATCTTGCAAATCATTTGCGTTCTGACGCGCATTAAATTTCTTGTCGAACAAGATAATGTTGTTTGTTAGTTCAGTCAGTTCCTGGCGTTCAGCCAAGCCACGCAGATGCGTTGAGTATTGAGAGAAGCGCCAAACGAATTGATCATAATTTCTAAATCTTTCCCATGCTGTGCCCCATGCGTTTCCAACCGAGTAAGCAACTGCAATTGCCACAAACGCGGCAAGAAACCTAACAGCAGTATTACCGCGTATCATTGCCCAACTCAAAAGAGCAATGCCGACACACAGACCAATGATTAGCAATATCCACATAAATAACCATTCACCGCCGAACTCGTTCACGAATCTCAATCAACTTCTTCATGACGCCATAAAGATTTCCGCCGCCATCCTTTGTGCCGAAGGCGTCGTGCAGTTGTTTGTAGAGCGCGTAAAGTTCCTTGTAAGTCGCGTGCGCCTTCGCGTCCGGCTTGTAAACTTTCGGCTTTAAACCCGTCATCGCTTTTTGCGCGACGGCATAATTTTTGTGCGCACCCGCCACGACCGCCGCCGCGATGGCCGAGCCGAGCGCGCAGGTCTGCGCCGAGCGCGAAACTTTCATCGGACGCCCCGTCACGTCGGCGTAAATCTGCATTGTCAGCGGGCTTTTCTCCGCGATGCCGCCGCAGTTGACGACGGACGAAATCTTCACGCCGTATTCTTCAAAGCGGTTGATGATCATCAGCGCGCCAAACGCCGTCGCTTCAACGAGCGCGCGGTAAATTTCCACCGGCGTCGTGTAAAGCGTCTGGCCGAGGAGCAAGCCCGTGAGGCGCTGGTCTACCAGGATCGTGCGGTTGCCATTGTTCCAATCAAGCGCGAGCAATCCGCTTTCGCCCGGCTTCAACTTCGCCGCCGCCTCGTCCAGATCGCGATGCGACAGCGGTTTTTTCCCGCCGGGCTGGATGTAATCCACCCACCAGTTGAAAATATCGCCGACCGCCGACTGCCCGGCTTCGAGTCCGAAATGTCCCGGCAACACACTGCCATCCACAATGCCGCAAAGTCCCGGCACATCCGCGAGTTTCTTCGTGTTCGATGCAATTGCAATGTCACACGTGCTCGTGCCGATGATTTTCACGAGCGTTCCCGGCGCAACGCCGGAACCGACCGCACCGAGATGCGCGTCAAATGCGCCGACCGCGACAGGAATGCCTGCGGACAACTCCGTCTTTTTCGCCCAAGCCGGAGTGAGTCCGCCAACCGCGCGATCAATCGAATGGACGCGCGGCGTCAAACGGGAACGTAATTGCGCGAGCTTCGGGTTCAACTTGGCCAGAAATTCTGCATCAGGATAACCTTCCCATTTCGCATTCCACATTGCCTTGTGACCGGCGGCGCAAACACCGGCGATAAACTTGTCGGGATGCTCGGTGCCGGTGAGCGCAGCGGGGACAAAATCAGAAAGCTCCACCCACGAGTGCGCAGCATTGAAAACTTCCGGCGCGGCGCGGAGACAACGGAGAATTTTGCTCCAGAACCATTCGCTCGAATACGTGCCACCACACTTGGCCAGATATTGCGGCCGCATCTTTTTCGCGAGAGTCGTGATTTCGGCGGCTTCGTTGACGCCGGTGTGGTCCTTCCACAGCCACGCCATCGCCGCCGGATTGTTCACAAACTTTTTGCTGAACGCGAGCGGCTGGCCGTTTTTGTCCACGGGCAGCGGCGTGCTGCCCGTCGTGTCCACGCCGATGCCAATGACCTGCGCCGGGCTGAAACCCTTCACGGATTTCTTCGCCGTGGCGAGCGTCTGCTTGATGGTGATCTCCGCGCCGTTGACATAATCCGCCGGATGTTGCCGCGCGAGATTCGGGTCACGCGACAAAATCACGCCCTGCGTGCCGTGCGCGTAGGTCCACACAGCCGTGGCGACTTCCGCGCCGTTGGCGACATTGACGATGAGGGCGCGAACGGAGTTCGTGCCGTAATCGAGTCCGATGGTGTATTGGTTGTTCATTTATTTTAAATTGGGTTGTGTCCGCAAAACGCGAACGCCGTATATTCCGCCGGCAAGATTGCCGGGATGCGCGGAAAATTTTACCGTGACCTTGTCCTTGCCCCGCACAAGTCCGGCCGGGAGCGCATAGGCCGCGTCATAAAATTCCCCCGGCCGGTTGTTGTTCAGTTTCTCCGTGGCCACGATATTTCCATCCACGACCACGTCAAATTCGCGTCCGCCGGCATCGCCGCCCCAGAACGTGCAAACCAGTTGCACCGGCTGGTCCGGCAGCACCTTCACCTCATAGCTGAACCAGTCGGAAGCGTGACGCCACTTGCGGCCGTCGAAATCGCCGCTCTGCGTGTCGCCACCTTGAAGTTTATGGTCGGTCTCGGATTGTTGTTCGCCGGGACTGACCGAATCCACCACGTGCGCTTCCTCCGCAACTCGACCGGCTTCGGCCGCAGCCAGCTCCGCCGTCTGCGCTTTCCATTCGGTCGTGGAAAGGAGTTTCCAGTAAACCGAGTAACGCTGGCGGTGCAACTGGTAAAACGGAATCAAAGTCACGTCGCGCGGCTGGCCGAGGTCGTGGGTGCGGAACGTCAGCAGCCGGCCGGCAACCGGCTCGATCTGTTTCAAAAGCTTCGCCATATCACCAACGAAAACCGGCGCATCCGGCGCGGGCAATTTGCTGAAATCCGTCTGGTTCGCGGTGATGGGATTGGGCATCGCATTCGTGCCAAGTTCGCCGGCCAGCACGATCGGGCCATAAAGAATTGCCACGGTGTTGCTCACGCCGGGCAGCGGCTCGGTGTGAAGCTTCATCGGGAAATGAATTTCAACTTTGTCGCCGTCATGCCAGTCGCGCGGCAACGTGAAATAACTTCCGGGCGTGGAGGTGACAGGCTGCCTCCTGCCATTCACGGTAACATCCAAGCCGGATGTCGCCCACGCGGGATGCCGGATTTTCAGCGCGAAGCTGGCTGGTTTCTCCGCTTTGATTTCGAGAATGGTGGAATCGCTTTCGGGAAATTTGGTTTCCTGCCGAAGAATCACCCCTTTTTCTTTCCACGACAATTCCGACGCGATGAACAGGTTGACGTAAAGCGAACCCGCGTCGTGAAAATAAATCGTGTCGCCGTATTTGGAATGGTTTTCCATGCCGGTGCCGACGCAGCACCAGAAGGAATTTTCCGGCGTCGAATAGGTTTTGAAATGTCCCGGCTTGAGCGACATCAGATAAACGAACATGCCGGTCTCCGGGTCCTGCGAGGCAAGGATGTGGTTGTAAAGCGCGCGTTCGTAAAAATCCATCTTCGCGGCGGACGGCTCCAGCGCAAACAGCTCGCGCGTCAGTTTGAGCATGTTGTAGGTGTTGCACGTTTCGCAGGTGTCGGTGCTCAAGTGTTTCGCGAAATCGTTGGTCGGAAAGAAATGCTCGTGGTCGCTGTCACCGCCGATGACGTAGGAACGGTGCAACGCGACGGCGTCCCAAAATGTCTGTGCGATGGTGAGAAACTGCGGGTCGCCGGTGAGTTCATATTCGCGCGTCGCGCCGATGATTTTCGGAATTTGCGTGTTGGCGTGCAGCCGGTCCAGCTTGTCCTCGCCGCGCGCAAGCGGCCCAAAAACTTTCTGGTGGTTGAAGGCTTCGGCGACCCGCAGATAATTCGTGTCGCCCGTCACCGCGTAAAGATTGGCGAGCACCTCGTTCATGCCGCCGTGCTCGGTGTCGAGCGACTTCTGCATCTGCTCCGGCGTCAGACGATCCACGCGGAACTTCACCCAGTCTGCCATCTTCGTCAGCACGTCCAGCGCCTGCGCGTTGCCGCATTGCTGGTTCGCATCCAGCAAGCCCGCCATGATTTTGTGCAACGTATACCATGGTGCCCAGACCTTCTGGCTTTGCTCCACGCGGTCAATGAACGATTCGGGAAATGCCGACAAATAGCCCGTGTGGAATCCCGCCGCCGGCGAATTGCTCTGGCACTTCGCAAGCTCGGCGACAATGTAATCCGCGCGCCGCTTGAACTCGGCGTCGCCCGTGCTGGCATACATCAGCGACAACGCCGAGAGATAATGACCGAGGCTGTGGCCGCGCAGTTCGCATTTTGGATCCTCCCAGCCGCCGAGCGGTTTCGCGTTTGACGGCAGGCCGACGTTCACGCGGAAGTTGAGCAGCAACCGGTCGGGGTCAAGCGACAAAAGATATTTTTGATCCCGCAACATCGCGTCGCGGAACGGCCCGTCGAGCAAGCGCACGTCCGCCAAGGCAAACGGCTCCGCCGCCCGCGCGACTTTCACCATTGCCGGATCAGCCGATGCCACCCAGGCGCAGGCCAGAAAACCGGCGAATGCAACGCAGATTATGGTAGTGGAAAATCGCACGATTATTTGGTTTGCAGCCGCAGCACGGTGAAGGAATTTCCGGGGAACGAACGCTTGAGGTTCGTGCCACTGAATTTCACCACTTCAGTCTTGGGCGAAACTTTCGTCGGCTGGGCCAGCGAATTTTCATCCGTGCCGCTTTCGGAAGTCAGCACGGTGGCCGTCCCCTGCCCCGTCAGATTTTTTGCACCCGCGAGATTGATTTCCGTTTCGAGCGGGTTCGTGTTGGCGTTAACCACCTTCACAATCACGTCGCCGGATTTTTCATCCGTGGCGGCGACGGCGTAAAGGCTCGTGATTTTTCCGCCCGCATCGTAATTCAGATCGTGAATCACCTCGCCGTCGAGATAGCACTTCACGTTCTTGCCGCTGACGACGATCTTCAAATCATACCAGCGGTCGGTTTCGATATGGCCCGGCTTGGAATCGAGCGTGCCGCCGGACTCGATGGCGTCCTGCGAGTTGCCCCAGCCGCCGAGGTTCCACCAAGTGCGGTCTTCGTTGCCGCCGATGCGGAACAAAATCAAAAAACCCTCCGCGCCGGAGATCTTTCGCGCCTTCAGCGTGAGCGTGTAATCCGTCCACTCGCGCTTGCCGGCGAGCGCGCGGATGAATTCCTTTTCCGCAGTCTGGCGCAGCGCGCCGTCCTGCGCTTTCCATTCCGCACCATCGCCAAGCAGCTTCCAGCCTTTGGTGCCGTTGCTGAAATCAGATTCCAACAAAACTTTTCCGTCCGGCGCGGTGACTTTGATGTCCTTGAATTCCGCCGCCGTGTTCCAGGTGCCGACGCCAATCATGCCGCCGGTCACCGGCGCCTCAAGCTCCGGCGACTCGACCGTCGTGGGCAACGAAACGTCGCCGCGATTTTCGGCAAACAATTTTTGGACGTAGTAGCTCGGCAGTCCATACCACTTGGAACTGTCAAAATTGATGAGGTCGGGATTCCACGCGCGATGATTCAAGTTCACGAGCAGCGGCGCGTAGCTCGCCATAACCACCTCGTCGGAGTTGCGCTCCAGGCCGGTCATGAATGCGGCTTCACCGATGGCTCCACGCAGATTGCCCAGCCCGGTATTTTTTGTGACGGCGTATTCGCCCACGAAAACTTTGGGGCCGTTGCGATCTTTTTTGTCATACAAACTGGCGTTGCGCATGAACCATTCCGGCGTGTCGTAATAATGGTCATCCACGATGTCCGGCTGCATGTCACCAAATTTGTCCCAGCCGTCGGCCACGAATTTTATTTCCGGATATTTGTCCCGGATGGCCTTGTAAAAAAGGTTCCAATGTTCCACATAGTCGGCAAACCCGCCGTTTTCATTGCCGATTTCCAAGTATTTCAAATTGAACGGCGCGGAGTGTCCGGCGGCGGCGCGCATTGCGCCCCAGAAAGAGTTCGTCGGACCGTTGGCATACTCAATCGCGTCGAGCGCGTCCTGCACCCACTGGCCCAT
>DMQW01000166.1 GCA_003455565.1 Limisphaerales bacterium | reverse complement strand
CATTTCCACTTTTTGTTTTTTGTCGGCGGATTCCAGCTTGACGCGGCTGTGCGAAATTTCCGTGACGGTGTAGCCCGCGATGCTTTCCGCGACCGGCAGCGCTTTTTTCAGATCGGAATTGTTTCCGTTGAAAAACGCGAACAGCCCCTTGCCGTAGCTCATCGTGCCGACCAGCGTGAACGCCGGTGCCGACGACGAATGGGTGCGCGGACGGGTTGTGGGTCGAGTTCTGCCCGACGAATAACGCGGCTGCCGGTTCGCGTCAAAAATGTTTCGGTCCGTGATGAACCGGCTGAACGCCGCATAATCCTCCGCGCCCGGCACCTGGTTTGATTGTGCCCAGGCGCCGAGGCCGCCCGCCAGCGCGAGCGCGAGCGTCAGAATTATTTTGGTCCGGGACGTTTTCATTTTTTATCGTGCGGGATGAGTGCCAGCCCGTTGAGTTCCAGGCCGAGCGTCATCTGCTGGTTGTTGTTCGCGTGCAGGCCCAGTTCCACCGAGTCGAGCCGCAAAGCCAGCGGGCCTTTTTCAAGGTTGTAAAGAAATTTGCTCAACGTGCCGAGGTCGCCCGCAGTTTCCACGCGGCAGGTGAGCGTCATATAATTCGTCGAATCATTTTTCCACTGCGGCATAATGCTCGTGATCTCCACGCCGCTGCTGCGCGACCAGTTGTCCACCGCTTTGAGCAACTGCTGTTCCGCGAGCGACGTATTCGCCGGCAGCGCGTTCGTGCGCATCCCGTCCCAGCGGCTGCGGATGCCCGCCTCGCGCTTGATCAGGTTGTTTCCGTCCTTGACCTGCGTGCGCAATTCCTTGATCTGCTGCGAACGCGCCGACCACCAGCCTGCCAGCGGCGAGAAGATGAAGTTCACGCTGACGAGCAGCGCCAGGGCGGCGATGGTCAACACGACCAAAAATTGCTGGCGATTTTTAATTTTCACCGCCTCCTCCTTGGTTGAATTTGAAGCTGAACACAAATTGAATCGGCGTCCGGCTGCCCCGGCTTTGTTCGTGATGCACGCCAGACACGCCCGGTGCCGCGCTTAATTTCGTCTCCACCGCCAGCAACGCCGAGCTGTCGCGCGCCGTGCCGGAACACGTCACCGTGCTGCCGTCGCGAATCTCGATGTTCTTCGCCGTCACCACGCCGTCTTCGGGAAACGCCAGCGACAACTGCCGCAAAATGGCAAGGCTGTGGAACGAACCGTCATACCAAGAACGATACTGGCGGATTGAATCCTGCACATTTTCCAGCTCCGCAACTTTGGTGGAAATGTGCGACCATTGCGAACGCAGATGCCAGAGCTGGATCTGTTGGATCACAAATAATCCGACAAGAATCGCCGCGATTCCCGCCGCGACTGCGCCCGTCGTCCGCAACCGGCCCGAAGAATATTTCGTCGCGAACTGTTCCAGCAACGTCGGTTTCGGCGGCAGAAATTCAAACGCCGGCGGCTGTCCCAGCAACGCCCGCGCCGCCAGGCTGAACGCCGCCGAAACGGTTGGGCCGACCGGAAGCTGCGCGCCAAATTCATCCGGCGCGTAGGCGGAAACAACTTCGACTTTCAAACCCGCCGGCTCGAAGCGCAGTTCCAATTCATCCGCGAGCGGTCGCGCCAGTTCCGGCGGGCCAAAAATGCGGATGCGCTTCACGGATTCACGCAGTTCCGCCGGCAACTGGCCAAGCGTGATGCGCGTCTCGCGGGCGACGACATCCGCGTGCAGCACGGCGCGACCGGCCTCGTTTTCAATCGCGCCTTCGAGCGAACGCAGCGCCGCCACGCCGCCCGCGCAGGTGATTTGCAGGCCGACGTTGCTCTCGCCCGTCATCATCGCGAGCACGGCGCTGGATTTTTCATCCGCCGCCGATTGCAGCGCCGTGAGGCCGAGCGCGAAACTGACCGGTTTTAATTTCGCCGCTGCCAGGACTTTTTCCATCGCCACGAGGTGCGTGTTCGGGATGCCGGCGAACAAAACATTTTTTTTGCCGCCCGCCAGCGGACTGCGCGAGTCGGCGACTTGCAGTGTCGCCACGTCGCTCGGAAAACCGCGCTCGGCCTCCATCTGCAACAAGCTCGCCGCGTCGGCCTCCGGCAACGGCGGCAGTTCCGTGTGCGCCGTCAAAACCCATTTCAACGGCAGGCCGAGAATGCAGTTGCGTTCGCGCACGCCGGCGGCGTCGAGGTGGTTGCGGATTTCGCGGCCAACCAGTTCCGGCGCGGCGGTCAGCGGGTCGAGCGTGAGCGCGACGGAAAAACTCTGCTGCAATTGCAGCGCGCCGTTCGCGTGGCGCAGCACGACGCCGTCGAGCCGGCTGCCGTCGAGCGCGAGGCCGAGGAGCGACGCCAGTTTTTTGCGCCGGCGAAATTTGAATTTGAAAGCAGGTTTCATTGCGTGTCGGTTGCGACCAAAGTTTGACGGGCTTTTTCGCCGAGCGCCCAGCCGAGCCGGCTCAAGTCCTGGCGATAAAGAATTTTCGGCGAGCCGTCGCTCATGTCGAAAATGAATTTCACACGCCGGTAGCCGCGCCCGAACGGCCCGACCGCCGCGATGTCGGCGGTGAATTGAAAACTGTGCGTGGTGACAAAATCGCCACCCGCCAGCGCCGTGACCACCGAACTGCTGGTGCCCAGCGCGTCAATGACCCACGCAATGGAGCCGAGGTTGTTCGGGTTCTGCTGGCGATAAGTAATGAGCGTCTGCGCGGCGCTAATGGCAGTTTGCTCGTCCACATTCATGCCCATGAACAAGGCCGTTAGCACGTCAGAGCAGGCGGTGTTGACGTTCACGCGTCCACGAAAATAGGTGTTTGTGCTGGTCTTGACGTCGTTGGCAATTCTTGCAAAATCGTCCGAACTCATGTTCGAGTTTTTGCACCGGAGGACAAAGCCAAAGATTCCTTTGTAGGGCCGGGCATACGCATTGGTGGCGATCAGGCGTGGCACATAGGAAGTGCTGACGCCCGCCCCTTGCAGCAGCGACCGTATTTTGCTTTCCGACGCGGTGTTCACGTTCGTCAGCGACGAGCCGTCGGCATGAAAATTCGGTTCGCGCGTGTAGACCGTCACGTATTCAAACAGGCCGGGATCCAGCTCGCCGTTGCTGTTTAAATCTTTTTCATTCGTATCGAGCACGCCGTTGCGGTTCAAATCTTCACCGGCGAGCATATCCACCGTCGCGCCATAGACGAGCCGCAGTTCGTCCACGGTCTCAAACGGCGCATATTTCGGCGCGTAGCCGAGCGACGTGTAATCGAGCGAGACGACGCCGTTCGTGCCGCGCCAGTCCATGATGGCGTCGGCAAAATCGGACGTGATGTTCGGCAGAAACTGAAAGACGTTTGTGCTGACATTGTTCAAATTCAATTTGCCGCCTTCATCCACAAGGCCGAAATACGGCTCGGTGGAATTGCCTTCGTTCGGGTCGCGGCCGATGAGCCAGAACTTCGCATCGCCCACCGGCACGGCCTCGCATTTGAACTGCGAGCTGTCCGGCATCGCGCCGTTGGTCGCGTAATTCAGGAGCACGAGGCTGACGTAGCGCGCCGCGCCTTCGATGGCCTGGTCGGCCATGATGCCGCTCACGCGGTTGTCCGATGCGCGCAGTTCGTAGGTCATCGTGTTCGCAAAATACAGCGCGATGCTGACGAGGCCGATGCATACCCACAGCACGATGATGAGCACCGAGGCGCGTTCACGCCGGGCGTCAAACCGTAGTTGTGAATTGGTCAATTTCATTTCTGATTCACTCTGTGCTGGTGAGAACCATGTTTGTCCGCGAGATCGAATCAATGGGCACGACCAGTTGAATCGGCTCCGTCGTCGTGTCGCTGCCGGCCAGCTTGATTTCCACGCGGACGGCCAGCGGCAGGTTGGTGTTCACCGAAGTCACGTCGCTCGTGTCCCAGGTGTCATTCCAACTGGCGCCGTCGTAGCCGGAAAATTTCACGCTCGCCACGCCGCTCAACATGAGCTGGTCGGCCACGTCCGGCGAACTCGTGGTCAAAATATTCCGCGTGACGCTGCGATACAAATCGCGCGTGCCGGAACTGCCGGTGGAATTTTTTAATTCGTAGGTCACGCGCTGGATGTCGGCCCATGGCGCGCCCTGGCTCAACGCGCCGGTCGCCGTGAACATTTCCGCCGCCACCGGCTCGGTGATGCCCACGCTGTTCACGTTGCCGATCTTGAAATCGCCGGACAAAACTCCGCTCGGCTTCGGCGTCACGGCGCATTGCAGGTCGCGGCGCAAAAACGTCGTCGCCTGATCCAGCGGCGTGGCGGCGTCCACGACGGCGCTCGTCACCTCGCGCAGATGCAGCGCGGTGAACAGCACGGCGTTGATGGCCACCAAAACAATGGCGGCGACGCCGATGGCGAGAATCATCTCGATCAGCGTGAACGCGCTTGTGTTGTTTGTTTCAATTTTCACTTCGTCGTATTCATCGTTGCGGTCTGGCCCAACTGGCCCGGCTGGCTGGCCAGCGTGCTCAACGTCACCGCGTAATCTTTGCCCTGCGCGGAAAATTTCACTTCCGCCGTCACCACCTGCATCGGGTCCTGCGACCACGTCTGGCTCGTCAACGTCCAGCGGAAATCCAGTCCGCCTTCCGTGGCCGTGCCGTTCTGCGTGCCGTTGCTCCAGTTCGTCATGACCAGGCTCTCGTTCAAAATCCGGTCGGCGATCCGCGCCGCCGCGCCTTTGCGGGCGGCGACCACACCCGCGAGACTCGCGATATGCATTGCCTCCACCGCCGCCGGAATCACGATGGCGAGGAACAGCAACGCCGCCAGCACCTCGGCCAGCGTGAACGCCTGGCAACGGCGCCTCGCCGCGCAACGGCTATTTCTCGGTGTCGCGAATTTCATAACCCATACGGCTGGCGGTCAGGCCGAGCCAGCGTGAAAATCCCGCGCTGTCCGTCAATTTCAAAGTCGGCGGACTGTTTTCGTCCACCGTGCCGTCCGCCAAAAATTTAATGGCCGGCAAATTATTAAACGTCGCCGGCGTGGCGGCTCCGGCGCTCAACACCGCGATTTGCAGCGTGGAATCCACCGTCAAATTTTCCGCCTTCGCATCGCCGTTCTGTCCCGACGTTTCCGCCTGCAGTCCGTAACTGCCGGCTTTTTCGTCCACCCACAAAACCATGGCCGCGCCTTCCGAAACCGCGCGGCTCTGGCCGGCGTGCATCAGCGCCAGCACCCGCCGCGCCTCGGAATCCAGCGCGCGGCCGCGCACGAAATTTGCCAGCGACGGCGCTGCGAGCGACGTGACGATCACCAGCAGCGCCAGCACGAGGATCAGTTCAACCAGCGTGAACGCGCGGCGGCGAAAATCACTTTGTCCAGTTGCCAACGTCATCATCCGTGCCTTCCTTGCCGTCCGGCCCGATGGACAGCAAATCGTAGGAACCCGCGTTGTGTTTGCCGGGGAACGAATAGATATAATTGTTGCCCCACGGATCCTGCGGAATTTTTTCGAGATACGGCCCGTGCCAGTTCCTGGCGTTGCCCGGCACTTGGATTAAATCTTGAATTCCTTTCGGATAAAAACCGTTGTCCACCTCGAACGCGTCGAGCGCGGTCTTGATCGAGGACAGGTCGGCGTGCGCGGCGGTGGCGCGGGCCTGCTCGCTGCGGCCGACAATCTTCGGGATGACCAGCGCCGCGAGGATGCCGATGATGGTGACGACCAGCAGCATTTCGACGAGCGTGAAGGCGCGGCGCAGCTTGGTTTTTTGAACCGCGATTTTTTTGATTTCGATTTTCATAAAAGTTCGGAGTTTATTTGATGTAATCTTGCAGCGAGAAAATGGGCAGCAACATGCTGATGAAAATGACGCCGATGAAGCCGGCGATGAGAAACAGCATCAATGGTTCGGCGAACGCCACGGCGGTTTTCAAATTCCGGTCCAGGTCAAATTCCGTGACGCCGGCCACGCGCACGAGTTCGGCGTCGAGCTTGCCGCTTTCTTCCGCGACCGAAATCATTTCCAGCACCGAGCCGGAAAAAAGGACTTTGCAATCCGCGAGACTCTGGCCGAGCCGTCCGCCTTGCTGCACGCGCTCGATGGACTGGCCGACGGCATCCACCAGAATCTGGTTGCCGATGGATTTGCGCGCGACGTTCAGCCCATGCACCAGCGGCACGCCGGCGCCGAGCAGCGTGCCGAGCATCCGGCAGAACCGCGCCATTGCGAATTGCCCGATGAGCGGGCCGATGAGCGGCGATTTCAAGATCATGCCCTCCCACATGCGCTTGCCCTTTTCGGAAAGAAACCACGCGCGCACCAGAAAAATGGCGGCGACGATTCCGCCCACGACGAACAGGCCATACGACCGCACGACGTGGCTCATGCCGATGACGATCTGCGTGATGACCGGCAGCGAACCGTGGACGCTCGCAAAAACTTTCTGGAATTTCGGGATGAAAAAAACCAGTAGCACCGTCAGCACCACCAGCGCGAGAAACATCAGGATGCACGGATAAATCATCGCGGTGAGCACCTTCGACTTCAGTTCCTTTTCACGCGTCTGAAAATCCGCGATCTGCGCCAGCACCACGTCCAGAAAGCCGCCCGCCTCGCCCGCCTCGACCATCGCGACATAGAGCCGGGAGAAGACTTTCGGGTGCCGCCCCAGCGCCTGGGAGAGCAGCAGCCCGCCCTCGACGTCGGCGCGCAGCTCCTTGATCACCGCGCCGAGGTACTTGTCGTCGGTCTGCTGCTCGAGGATGACGAGCGCGCTGACGACGTTCAACCCGGCCTCGATCATCGTCGCGAA
>DMQW01000171.1:39516-52104 GCA_003455565.1 Limisphaerales bacterium | reverse complement strand
GCGGCTATTCGGAAAATTATTTCTCCAAAAGGATTTCCATTCCGGCGATTCCGTATCCAGAGCGCTTCCGGCCGCTGACCCGGGCGACGGAGTTGTTCAGTCAGGATGGGCGGTTTCTGCTTGGCAGCAACCAGAACTGGAGTCGTGAACATTTTCTCATCGCGCTGCAACTGCTGCACCGGACGGTGGGCCTGCTGGAAAGCTATTATTACGCCGCCGAGGCGCGCGACGCTCATCAGGAAGAATTGTCCGCGCTGCGTGAAAACGCACGGCGGATGCTGGCGACGCTGGATGCGAATCCGCCGCCGTCAGCGGACCCCCAGCGGCATTGGATCAGCATCCGGCAAGATTACGACTGGTTGAAGTGGGAGGAGGGCGGCATTTTTTTCGACCGGCCGGAGGAGGCGTTGCCTATGTTCCGCAAAATAATTGAATCCGGTTATCAGCCGGAACATCTGCCGCGACTGGTGGGCTGGACATGGGAAGACCGGAAACGCGTTCCCGATTTGATGCGCCATTTTATCGCCGACCTTCGCGCCAGCACGAATCCGGCGGTGCGGCTCGACAGTTTGTATCTGGCCTTGTTGAAAGCGCCGATGGACGAGCAACACAGCGTGCAGTCGTGCGAACAGGAATTGATCACGGCCATATGGGACAATCGCCAACTGCTGTTCGAGAGCGACGACCAGGCCGCGCTGCTCGAACGCACCGAAGATGTGCTACGCGCCAAATACGATGACCAGGATTATAACCAGCCTTACATCCACGAGCCGTTTGCGAGTTTCAAGCACCGGCTGCGGCTGGATTTTTTGGAACACGCCACCACCACCAACCGGGAGATTTTTTACGCACTCTTTCCCAACTCCAACCGGCAGATGGAAACGGAAGCGCAGGCGAAAGAGTTGCTGCCGCTTGCTTTGAATTATCAGGAGCGCTCGCATTTGACACGGGTGCTGGATTGGCAAATCGAAAAACTGCGGCAGAAAGCGAACCTGGCAGTTCCGGTTGCAAACGTGCCGGAAAAAACCGTTCCGGCGGCAGATATGCTGGAGGCAAAATTCATCGCGTGGAAACTGCCGGGGCCGGGCATCGAGACCGGGCGCACGCCGCATTTTTCCGGCATGATTTTTCGCAACGGAAAACTGTGGGTGCGCGTGCGCTACACGCTGTCAGACCGGGGCTGGCCGGAATCAGGAACGGTGCCCACGACTTATCTCGCCGTGAATCCGCAATCGGGCGCCGAGGAAGAAATTCCCTTCCCCGCCAAGCTGGGCGAGCCGGACGCGGGTTTTGAAGTGTCGCCGGATTCGCTGTTCGTCAGCGCGCACGGCCAGGTTTATCGTTTCAAATTTTTAGAAAAAATCTGGGAGGAAATTTCCGCGCCGGTGGAAGGCGGTTCGCAGTTCGTATGGCTGAAGGGCAATTTGTTTGCCAGCCGCAGCGATGGCCTGCTGCAAATCAATCCCGATTCCAAAGCGGTGGAGATCCTGGTCAGTTCGCGCCGCCAGCCGGCGATAAACGACATTGACCCGCTGTGGACGGGGCAGACGCGGATTTTTTTGCTCTCGGACGGACGGCTCGGCGCGCTGTCGGAAGACCGCTGTTTCAGTTTTGACCCGGTGGCAAAAATCTGGAACAGCCAGGTCTCGCCGATGGCGGGCACGAATAATTTTTTCAGTTCCTGGACGCGCTTCACCTCGGCCAGCGGCGCGCAACGGTTTTTGACCGGGCCGCTCGCGCATTGGTATCTGCTGGGTTATTGGCATGACGGCCACGCACCGGAGTCGTTGCTGATGGAGACGGCACCATGGAAAATGCCAGCTCATCCACGGGAAAAATTATTGCAGCCGATGCGTTGGGACTGGCCGGAAAATTTTCCGCTGGAGCCATCAAGCATTCTGGCGGACGAACAGGCACTGTGGGTTTTGTGCCCGCGAAAAACCTATCAGAACCAGATGTTTCCGCAGGCCAGGGAGCCGGTGAAATTTTCCGATGCGCGGCAGGCGACGCTGTTTCATTTTGATTCGGAGTCGCGTGCGCCGCAGTCGGTGCCGATTCATTTTGAAAGCAACAGCAAAATTGTCATTCCAATAGTGAATGGCCAGCCGGTGGACATGCTCTCGCCGATGGCGGGCGGCTACCTCGGCATTCAGGAGCGGATCGTGAGCCACGAGGGCAACACGGTGTTCTGGCTGAAGACGCCGGACGGCTTTATTTTTGGCGCGCCCAAATATTGCGGGCACTGGCTGATTCCGAACGCGGCGTTGCAAACGAAACTGGATGCGCAGCGCGCGTTGCTGCGACAACAAAGCAAAACCACCAATGCGGTTGAACTTTCAAAGCCATGAAACGTGACGCGAAAAAAATATTATTTTGGCTGGCGGGAATTGCTCTGCTTGTGGCACTGACGGCCACAACTCCGGCGCAAACGTCATTCCCCAATACCAATTGGCTGTCGCTGGCGGAACTCACCAACAAGTGGGCGGCTACCCCACTGGAAAAAATCGCGCAGGCAGCGGAGCAGGGCGATGCCCAAGCGGAACACTATCTGGGCTACTGTCACGTCGAAGGCTTCCGCACCAATCAAAATGTCACCGAGGGTGTGGCGTGGTATCAGCGCGCGTTGCAGCACGGCTACGTTCCCGCCGCAAACAATCTGGGGCTGGTTTACCAACGCGGGTTGCTTGGCTCGAATGATCTGGGTCAGGCGATTTATTTTTACAGCTACGCGGCGGAACGCGGATTCGCTCAAGCGCAGGCCAACCTTGGAATTCTTTATCGCGATGGCACCGGCGTCCAACGCGATCCCGCCGCCGCGATGAAATGGTTTCGCCGAGCCGCCGAGCAGGGACATTCAATCGCGATGGTGGAAATCGGACGGCTCTATCGCTTTGGCGTGGGTGTGGACACGAATTTTGCGGAAGCCGAAAACTGGTTTCAAAAAGTTGCAGCGAAAGATGATCCCCTTGGCCTGCTCAATCTCGGTTTGCTTTACGAGCAACAGGAGCGTTCGGGCAGGGCGGTTGCATTATATCAACGCGCGGCAGACAACGGTTCGTCCGACGCAATGGCGCAACTCTATTTGTGCTATTGGGAAGGACGCGGCGTCACGACCGACCGCGCCAAAGCGATGGAATGGTTGACCAAAGCCGCCGCCACCGACAATCCGTTTGCCGAATGTCTGCTGGGCTATCGCTGTGAATACACCGAATGGGAAGGCAACGGCGCGAGCCGTCGTCTGCCGCCGCCGAATCTTATCGGCGCATTGAAATGGTATCGGCGCGCCGCGGAAAAAAACTGGGCGGGCGGACAATATCATCTGGGGCTGCTCTATCTCGATGGCAAGGTGGTGGAACGCGACGAGGCTCGTGGGTTGGAGCTGGTGCGCGCGGCGGCGGATCAGGGTTTGCACGATGCCATTGAAGAACTCGCCGGATTGTATGCACGAGGTATCGGCGAACCGCGCTCGGAAATGGAGCGACCCATCCGTTTGTTTGAGCGCACGGGTAGTGCTGAAGAGGTCAGCTTTCGTTACGATTACGGCCTCGGCACCGGACGCGATGTGGTGTCGGCGGCGCAATGGCATTGCCGGGCCGTGCTGCGCGGCAATTATCCTGAATCGCTCGTGGGGAAAATTTATTTTGAACCGCCCAAGCGTAACGGCGTTTCCATTGTGAACGCGCCGGACCGGCAAGAAGTCACCATTTACAAGCCGTCCACCAGCGAAAATCCCAGCGATGAAACCTTGCGCGCCTTGTCGTTGTATTTGAAGGCTGCGCTCGGCGACGCGGCTTCCGCGCTGCAAATCGGGAACATTTGTTTGACCGGGCAAAACGCGCCCAAGTCCATGACGAACGCGTGGGCTTGGTTCAACATGGCCGCGCGGAAAGGCTCAACCGAGGCGGCGGGGAAAATCGCGGGACTGGAATCCCAAATGAGCGCGGAAGCAATGAAGTCCGCCCGCCAGCAGTTTTCCAATTTGAATGCAGAACTCAACCGCGTCGGCGACTCTGTGCGCTCCATGGGCGGACGGCTTGGCGCTGATGCACAAAATAATTCAAATGTTTCGCCGCCGTGAATCGTCAAACTAACTGGAAATGAGATTGCTCAACACATGGCTGTTGCTGGGAATCGCCTGCTGGCCAGGGATGGCTGGGGCGGAACTGCAACTTATTTCCGGCAGGGAGACGCCCTGCGTGTTCGCGGGCGAGGCGCAGAAAATTTCCATCGTCTGGCACAACAACGGCGACAAGGTTTGGGAGGGCGAAATCTCGGCGCGAATTCTTCAAACCAGTTCCGCCACCGCCGTCCGGCTGGGCGAAATACGGTGGAAAAAACTGAATGTGTTGCCTGGACAAACAGTTCTCGAATCCGCGCAGCTTGATTTTCCGGCGGTGAAGGCGGAGTCGAAATTTCTCGTTCAGTGGTTGGAAAACACGAATCACGTCATCGGCAAAACCAAGGTTTGGGTTTATCCGACGAATCTGCTGGCGGAGTTGAAACCGCTGGCGGGCGATGAACCTTTGGGCGTTTTTGATCCGCAGAACCAGCTCAAGCCGCTGCTGAAAAATTTGAAGATTGATTTTGTGAATCTGGAAACTTCCGATCTCGAAAACTTTTCCGGCAAACTCGCCATCATCGGCCCGTTTCAATCGAAGGCGCAAATGCGCGAAGGCTTGCCGCAACAGGTTCAGGCGCTCGCTAAAAAAGGCGCGGCGGTTGTGTGGCTTCGACCGCCACTGGCAAAGCGCGGCCAGCTTTTGCCGTCGTTTTATTCCGTGCCGGAAAAACAATCTTCCGTCGTTATTATCCAGCCGGATTTGGTTGCGGACTTGGCGGGCAATCCACAATCGCAACTGAACTTGATTTATTTTTCCAAACTGGCGTTGCATCCGCAGCCGACGGCTTTGCCTGATTTGCTCCCGCAACCATGAACATAATTATGAAACTAAAACTCATCTCCACTCTCGCGTTGTCCCTCATGGCCTACGCCATCGCCCGCGCCGAGTTGTCCCAACCGTTGCCGATTGCCGTTTTTGATTTTGAATCGAAGGACGAAGCCGTGCGCGACCTCGGCCCGAAAGTCGCCGTGCTGGTCAACGCCAACTTGTCCGCCGAGCCGAACCTCATCATCGTCGAGCGCGCGGAACTGGAGAAGGCGCTGGGCGAACAGGAGCTTGGCCTGTCCGGCACGGTTTCGCCAGACACGGCGGCGAAGGTTGGCCATCTGACCGGCGCAAAAGTCCTCGTCGCCGGGCGCGTGTTCAAGACGGACACGGAACTGTTCATCGTCGCCAAAATCATCGGCACGGAAACGAGCCGCGTTTATGGCGAGATGGTCAAAGGTGGGGCGAATGCTGCCATTTCCGATTTGTCCGAAAGTCTGGCGAAGAAAATCGCGGCGGACGTGACGCAGAAAGGCGACACGCTGGTCGCCAAAGTGGAGACGCATGAGGACCGTGTGGCCAAAATCAAGAAGGCGCTGGGCGACAAAAAGCTGCCAGTCGTCTCGGTGAAAATCACCGAGCAGCATTTCGGGCAGCACGTCATTGACCCGGCGGCGCAGACGGAGCTGTCGCTGATCTTGCAGCAATGCGGCTTCACGCTGGCGGACGACAATTCCACCAACCGTCCGGCCATCGAGATCACCGGCGAGGCGTTCAGCGAATTCGGAATGCGCAAAGGCAACCTGCAAAGCTGCCGCGCGCGGATTGAAATCAAGGTTCGTGATGTGGCCAGTGGAAAGATAATCTCTGTGGATCGCCAAACCAGCGTTGCTGTGGATCTGGCCGAGCATATCGCGGCGAAAACTGCGCTGCAAAATGGCGCGGGCGAACTGGCGGAACGGCTGATACCAAAACTAATCAAATGAAATTTAGTTTTTTTGGGTGGGTGGCAATTTTTATTTTCATTGCGGGGGGCGGTTCACACCGCACCGCGCGTTGCGTTGATGGATTTTTCCACCGATGATAATTCTTATCGCAGTGCGCAAACAGGGGCTAACTTTACGAGTCTCCTGCAAGTTCAACTGGTAAACGAGCCGGGATTGGAATGGGTGGAGCGTGCTCAATTACCAAAAAGGGGACTTGCCGCGTGGGTCTTTATGTAAGCTGGCCATACCAATGTCATAATATAGTAGGGGTATTGACATGACTCCACCTAACACTATCCCTTGGGGTGTGCGGGCGAGTCGAAAGGAACTGGCGAGACCTGAACGGACTGTTGAGCCAAACGGTAGAACAGTTTTCCTCGCGAGGCGGAGGTGCGCCGATTGAAGCGGAACGTGAATTTGTTGAGATAGTCTTCGAGGTGTTCTGGGGCGATGCCTCCTTGATGCGTGCCCAGCAGCCAACGTTTGAGCAACGAGATGACCCGATGCACCCGCAGCAACAGATGCTCGGCATCGGTCGGTTGGTCAACCGGCTCTTGTCAGCCTTGGCTACTGTCGTCATGTGGGAAATTTCCCACGGAAAGCCCGGTAGTCAAAAGGGTATTTAGTTTGGCCCAAACATTTCCGCAAATTCATCCAGTGAACGGATGTTCAGCAATCCTGCCAGAATCCCAGCTTGCCCCGCCACAACCAACCGCCAACGCTCGCCCACAAAAAACCGTTTGCTGCAACACCACGACACATTCCACCAGTCCGATGCCGAAATCTCCCGGCGGTTTGCAGGATTTCACGACTGTTTCACAGTGGCAACCGGTCGCTGAATCATTTAATTTTCTCCGCATGAAACTCAAAATTTTCGCCAGCGCGACCGGGTTGCTGGTTGGCCTCGCCACTTTGACCGCGCAGACCAATCTCTTCGTCGCCGCTGATGGCAGCGCGCAATTTACTTCCGTGCAATCGGCCATCATGTCCGTGCCGTCGGGCAGCCGTGAAAATCCCGTGATCATCCACATCAAACCCGGCACTTACAAGGAACTCATTTACCTCCAGCGCGAAAAAAGATTTTTCAAACTGGTCGGCGAAAATCCAACGAACACAATTCTCACTTTCAATCTTTACGCCGGAATCACAAACGCCGAGGGCAAACCCATCGGCACTTTCAAAACGCCTTCGACCACGATTGACGCCGACGATTTCACGGCGGAAAACCTCACGTTTGAAAATTCCGCCGGTGCCGTCGGCCAGGCGCTCGCCATCCGCGTGGACGGCGACCGCGCGGCGTTCCGCAACTGCCGTTTGCTCGGCTGGCAGGACACGATTTTGCTGAATCGCGGACGGCAGTATTTTGAAAATTGTTTTATCACCGGCACCGTGGATTTTATTTTTGGCGCGGCCACCACCTGGTTTGAAAATTGCGAAATCCGCGCGCTCGGCAACGGTTATTTGACCGCCGCTTCCACGCCCATTGACCAGCCGTTCGGCTTCGTTTTTTCCAATTGCAAAATCACCGGCGAAACTTCCCCGACCAAAACTTTTCTCGGACGTCCCTGGCGGATTTACGCCAGCACCATTTTTTTGAACTGTCAGATGTCCGCCGTCGTGCGGCCCGAAGGCTGGAACGACTGGAAAAAAACGGATGCACACACCACAATACGCTACGCAGAATTCAGCAGCCGTGGCGCCGGCGCCAGCCCGACAAATCGCGTGAACTGGTTGAAAACATTGACGAAAAGCGACACCGCAAAAATCACCGCGCAAACTGTTCTCGGCGGCGCGGACAATTGGAATCCCAGTTTGCCGTCCGATCCGAACAAATTGAACATTGAATACGGCGAGGCCGGCGGCGAAAAATTATTGCTCGATGCGCATGTGCCCGACGGCGACGGAAAATTTCCCGTGGCGATCTTGGTTCACGGCGGCGGCTGGGGCAGCGGCGACAAAGCCGGCGACATCGCCGCCGCGTTCGCGCCCATCGGCGCAAATTTTTCGTGGTTCACGATCAACTATCGGCTCGCGCCGGACCACCATTGGCCGGCGAGTTTCGACGACGTGCAAACGGCGATCCGCTGGGTGAAAAAACACGCGCCGGAATTCAAGGGCGATCCCAATCGCATCGCGCTCATCGGCTATTCGGCCGGCGGACTTTTAACCTTGCTGTCGGGAACGCTGGATGAAAAAGACGCGCACGTTCAAGCCGTCGTGGGTCTCGCGCCGCCGGCGGATGTTTTTGGCGATGCGACGCGGCGCGGCCTGGACAAATGGCCGGCGATGAAAAATCTTTTGGGCGCGGATTCTTTGGACGAAAAAACTTTGGCACTGATGAAAAAAATTTCGCCGGTCAACCAGGTAAAACCCGGATTGCCGCCGTTTTTATTGATTCAAGGTGATGCCGATCAAAGTGTGCCTTACAATTTTACCGTGACTTTCGCCGCGAAATTAAAAGCGGCGCCTGTTCCAGGCACGTTCATCACGATCACGAACGCCGGCCATCGCATTGCCGACTGGCCGAAGCTGGCCCCGGATTTCCAGCAGAAATGGCGCGCGTGGCTTGAAGAAAATCTGGCGGCAAAATGAGTTTCGGAAGGACACATTTTTCAAACTTTTTTGCAACAATCCGGTGACGGCAGTCATTGTTTTACCGGGGTTGGCGGCTATTCTTGATTCCAGAATCCTGTCAAAAAACCTATGAAAAAAACCCGCATTGCCGTTTATGTTGTCGTTGGCGTCATCTCGTTCGTTCTGAAAGCCAATGCCACGCTTCTTTTTTCAGAAGCTTTTAATTATAGTGCCGGCGGCCTTGGTGCCAATGTCAACCCTGGCGGCAGCACTTGGACTGGTGGCAATGCCGGGTTGAGCATTGTCAGCGGCAACCTGACTTATCCAAGTTTGGCGGATCAGGGCGGCAACGAACTTCAAATCGCCAACGCGACCGCTGGAACCAGCTATGCAACATTCGCAAATCAGACCAGCGGACAAGTCTACTATTCGTTCTTGTTTGATCCAACTGTAGTTGACAGTGCCAATACCTACTTCACCGCGATGAATCCGGGCACCACCGTCCCGGGTGGCAGTGCCGATGCAATTGATGCTTATTATTATTCTAGCGGTAAGATTGAAATACGAGCTGCCGCTGATTCCGCAGCCGCTGGCACCGGCCCGGTCTTGACGCTGGGAACGACGTATCTCATCGTTGAAGAAATTGACCTTGATGCAAAGACCGCCAGCCTTTGGATAGATCCAACCCCCGGCGCCGCCGCGCCTGCGGTCACTGCGAGCCTTTCAGGTATCACAGCGACAGCGATAGACAATGTCGGGTTCAAAGCTCAAACCGGCACGGGCACTTTTTTGGTTGACAACCTTCTTATTGGCACAGCTTGGGCCGATGTGACCCCGGTGGCCGCACCCGAACCAAGCACGCTGGCCCTGCTCGGTGGCGGAGCCGCATTGACCTTGTTCCTGCGCCGTCGCCGTCAGGCTTGAGAACTCCCCGGTTATTTTCAAGGCGCTGGATTTTCCAGCGCCTTTTTTGTTTTCATCACGGATAAACCAGCCGCAGGAACACCGTGCCGTTGGTCGGATTGATCGGAATGTTCGCCGAACTGGCGTTCGTGGAATTTGGCACCGTCGCCCAGTTCGCCCCGATGCCACTGCTCAAATTATTTGTCTGGATTTGCAACCGCCAGCCGAGATGATCCTGCGGCCACGAAAGCTGCAACTGTCCTCCGCCCGCTTGCATCACCAGGTTCGTCGGCTGGTTTGACGGCAGCGGAGCAGCCGTGACTTGAAGTGAATTGGAGCTTTCGCCGCCCGCCCCCACGGCTGAGACAATGTAAAAATAATTTACGGCGTTCGTCACGTTCGCGTCAGCGTAATTCGTCGCGGTCAACCCGCTGAAAACAGCCGGATAAGTCCCGCCATTGGTCGTGCCGCGTTTTAAGTTGTAACTGGTCGCGCCACTGACGAAATTCCATTTCAGATTGATGAGCAGATTTGTCGCCATCGCCATGAGATTCGCCGGTGCGGGCAAAGTCACGACCAGATTCACCTGGCCGGCGGTGTTGGTGTTGAAACTGTAATTGTAATTTGCGGGAAGCAGACCGAGCGACGGCAATGAGCCGGTCAAAGTGCCGGTGTAAGTCAGCAACGTGTAAGCCCCATTCGCAAATCCGGCGCCGGCGGAAATGTTATTCGTGCCGCCAAGCGCGAGGTTGCCGACGACGGCGACTTTGGCCGCATTGGTTCCGAGCGTGAAATTCAGCGTGGTGGTTGGAAACAACGCGAGATTATTGCTCACCGTCAAGGTGCTGGCGGAGAGGGTGAGCGGCCCGTCATCAAAAACGTTCGTGTTTTTCAGTGAGGCCGGCGCGTTGTAAAATGCAAAACTGTTGCCGTAACCGTTCGTCGTCAGGCCGTCAAATTTGACGGGCGTGGCGACGGGCGTGGAATTGGTGATGATGACTTGCGCGTTGAACAGCAGAAAAGTGTTGCTGCCTGCGGGCGGGTTGATTTGCGAATCAATGAACTGGACGCCGCTGGCATTATAAATTTCAAAACTTTTAGCCGTGGCAATGTTGACGTGGCTGAAGATGATGTTGGTGGCCGGCAGTTCGGTGCGCGACCAGATGACGCAATTGTTGCCGCCAGTCACGGTCAGGTTGCTGAAGGTAATGTTGCGCCAGATGGGCGTGTTGGCGGTGACGGTTTCAACCGCTTGCGTCGCGGCAACCGCCGGCGTGATGCTGCTGGGAGTGCCCACTTCGCTGTAATAGCTGTAGATAAGAATCGGAAAATTCACGTTGGTCATGCCGAGATTGTAATAGGAAAGATTTTGCGTGATGCCGCCCTGCCCGCTGCCGCCGCTTGAATTGTTGTCGGACTTCATGCGGATGCCGTTGTCCGTGCCGTTGAAAGTGCAATTGATCACCGTCAGATTCGATACGCCGCCTTGAGTATTGCTGCCGATGGACACGCCGTGACCGTTGCCGAATGTGCAGTTGGTGACCAAAATATCAGATGAAGGCGTGCCGCTGCTGCTGGTGCCAAAGGCAATATTGTCGTCGCCAACACTGATGTTGCAATTCTGGACGAGCATATTTGTCCCGACCAAATCCAAGCCGTCCGTGTTGTGCGACGGGTTCGGCACGCCACTCGAAGGCGGTTCAAATTCAGTGATGCCATCGAACACGAAGTTTCCGCCTTTGCCCTTGAACACAACGTTCTGCGCCGGGGCGTTTGAGATGGTCACGTTTTGAAGCAACACCCGATGGCAGTCGCTGTTGAAATAAATCATATACGGGCGACTGCTGAAAAGCGTGCCGGTGGAACTCCACCACGGCGAACCTTGCCCGTCAATCGCGCCCGAACCGCTGATTTCAAGGTTGGTCAAGCCGCTCGCGTAAAATAAATTGCCGTAAGTGTCGCCGCCGTTGCTGGGATAATTAGTGAACAAGTTGAGCGGAAGCATTCGCAGGATTGCGCCGCCGTCAATTTGCATGTTCACGTTGTTTTTGAAAGTGAGCGGGCCGCACAAAAAAACGCCCGGCGCGGGAATTTTGACCGTGCCGCCAAATAAATTATTCGTGTTTCCGCCCTTGGCCGCCTGGACGATGGCATTTGAAATGGCGAGCGTGTTGTCCGTCGCGCCGTCGCCAACCGCGTTGTAAGGCGCGTTCGTGATGGTGATGACGTTGTTGGTGTTGATGTTCGGCAATATTGGCGGCAACGCGAAAAGCCCCGGCGTCGGCAAAAAAAATCCAGCGCCCGCCAAAAATAGTCCGGCACAAGACCGCAGACCAAAACGCAACTTCATGGTTTGTGAATGGGTGGTTCGCGGGAATTATACCACAATTTGAATCACTTCGCCGGTTCGAGCGAGCAATTCACCAGCTTCACATCGGCGTCTATGATTTGATCCGGCTTTTGGATTTGTTTGAAAGTCGAATTGTAAATCCGCACGCCGCTGATGCTCGCCGCCGGAAATCCGCGCACGTTCAGCACCCGTGGCGTTTGCGCGACCCGGATGTTTTCCATCACGACATTTCTTGCAACCGGCTTGTAGATGCCATTGGTTCCTTCGTCGTAAAGAAAATCAATCTGCAAAACTGAATCCTTCACGAGGCCGACATTCACGTTGCGCATGAAAATGTTTTGCAGCACGCCGCCGCGCATCGCGTTCGATTTCAAGCGCAACGCGCACAGTAGATTCGGGCTGCTCATCTCGCAGTTCTCCACGAACACATTGCTGCAACTGCCGGAAATTTCGCTGCCAATGGCCGTGCCCGCATGACCGTCGCGCATCGTGCAATTGCGGATGATCAAATTCACCGACGGCACACCGACGCGCCGACCGTCGGCGTTGCGACCGGACTTGATGGCGATGCAATCGTCGCCGGTGTCGAACAGACAATTTTCAATCAGCACGTCGCGACAGCTTTCCGGGTCGCAGCCGTCATTGTTCGCGCCGTGCGAAACGATGTCCACGCCGCGCACCGTCACGTTCGTGCAGAGCAGCGGATGAAGCTCCCACATCGGCGAGCGGCGAATTTTTACGCCTTCGATCAAAACATTGCGGCAGCGATTAAACTCAATGAAATCGGGGCGCAGATTGTCGCCTTCGCCGAATTGCCGTTGTTCCACCGGCACGCCGTCCGCAGCCATTTTCACGAGCCGCGCGCGCGCGGAAGTTTTTTTCCAGGCGA
>DMQW01000171.1:34119-39225 GCA_003455565.1 Limisphaerales bacterium | reverse complement strand
ACGTTTTTCTGGCCGAGCGCGTAAATCAGCGGCGAAAAATTGTAAAGTTCCGTGCCTTCAAACCGTGTGAACACGACGGGCAGATATGCTTTTGGATCGGTGCTGAATTTCAAAACCGCGTTCGTTTCCAAATGCAGGTTGACCTCGCTTTTCAAATGGATCGCGCCGGTCAAAAATTCACCGGAGGGAACCACCACGCGTCCGCCGCCTTTTTTAACACAGGCGTCAATGGCTTTGGCAATCGCCGCCGTGCAATCCGTTTTGCCGTCCGCCACCGCGCCAAAATTGGTGATGACAAAATCGCGCTTCGGAAATTTCGGCGCGACGATCCGTTTCAAAATCTTTGGCACTTGCGACCATTCGGGCTGCGCCGCGCCGGTGCTGGAAATTAAAAGCAATGAAGCCAGTGAAAGGAAAATAATTTTCATGTTGGTTTTTTTTGAGGAATGATTTCAGCCAGTGGTCACGGCGCTGCTGGAGAAGGCCGGCGCCAAAACACCCAGCGCAATGGCAACGGCGCGGCGACGAAGCATAATCCCCATTAATGGAAAAAAGGATGTCATGCATTTGAAAAAAGTCGGGGTTGGATCAACGCCAGCTTACTTTCAAACTGTTCGGCTGTCATCCCTGCCGCCTGCATTTTCATTTGAAAATTATGCACACGCCAATGACCTTATTTTTCCAGGCCCACAACCTCTGCGTTTTCCAATTTGAAAGGTTCGCCTGTGGCCACCGTAACCGAAGAATTTTTGAATTGAATGCCTTTCGCATTGCGGATCTCAAAACTTTTCGCGGCGGAAATGTTTACGTTCTCAAAAATCACATTCGTGATGCAGCTCTCCGGCAGTCCGGCGATGACGCCCGCACCTTTGGGACACGTCGCCGTCAGGTTGCTGATGCGGATGTTGCGGTAGGTCGGAATTTTTTCGGAAACTTTCGTGGCCTCGTTGGCCGCCGCTGGTGGCGCAGTGTCGCCTGCGGAATTATTCGCGTAATAACACGTCAGCGTGATGGCCGGGTTCACGTTCTTCATCGTGATGCCGTCGCAGACTAGATTCTCCACAATGCCGCCTTTGCCACGCTGCGACTTGATGCGAATGCCGTTCTCCGTATTTTCAAACGTGCAATTCTTTACCGTCACGTTGCGCACACCGCCCGCCGTCTCGCTGCCAATACTCAGGCCGTGACCGTGCAGAAACGTGCAGTCCGTCACTGTGATGTCCTCGCAGGCGAACTCGCGCCCCGCGACTTTTTTGCCCGCCTTGATCGCCACGTTGTCATCGCCCACGTCAATCTTGCATTTGGTGATGAGAACATTTTTGCAATTGCTTGGATCAATCGCGTCCGTATTCGCCGCCCGTTCCGGCGCCAGCACGGTCACGTTGGAAATGACCACGCCCTCGCATTCCGTCGGCACGAAATGAAACTTCGGCGAGTTTTGCAGCGTGATATTTTCCATCCGCAAATTTTTGCAACGCTCAATGACAATCAAATTTGGTCGCGGCAAAGTGAAGCCCGATTTTATCTGGCGCGCTTTCTCGGCTTCGCCCCACCAGACCGCGCCGCCACCATCAATCACGCCGCCGCCGGTGAACGTCACGTCCGCCAAATCCTTGCCGCCGATGAACGGAATAAAATCGCTGCCGCTCTTGGCCTTCAGCCAGTCGCCCGGCATTTTCATGAAATCACTTTGGTTCGTGCTGGCCTGCAAAATCGCGCCGGCATTGAGTTGAAAAATTGTTTTCGCGCGGATGACCAACGGCTGGCTTAAATAATTTCCCGGCGGAAACTGAACCGTGCCGCCGGAATTTTTGCAGGCGTCGAGCGCCTTTTGGATTGCCGCCGTGTCAAAAGTTTTGCCGTCGCCGGCCGCGCCGAAGTCGCGGACGTTGAAAGTTGCCGCGCACAGCGGCAGAGCGAGTGACAAAAAGATTGCGGCAGCAGTTTTCATTTGGTGTGCGATGAAGATGCGGCAAAACGCAACTTGGCGAAACAGAGTTTTTCAGCAAATCGCTTTGAAAAAATTGCACGAAGAATTCACTTCACGCCCGGAAAAGCCAGATAATTTTTTGCGTTCGTGTAGCAAATGTTTTTCACCATCGCGCCGAGCAGTTTTTCGTCGTCCGGCAGCAAACCATTTTTCACGTCGCGGCCGATAAGATTGCAGAGTGTGCGGCGGAAATATTCGTGGCGCGGATAGCTCATGAACGAACGCGAATCGGTGATCATGCCGATAAAACGCGAGAGCAAACCGAGGTTCGAGAGTGCGTTCATCTGCATTTCAATGCCTTCCTTCTGGTCGAGAAACCACCAACCGGAGCCGTATTGGATTTTGCCGGGAATGGTGCCGTCCTGAAAATTGCCAATCATCGTGGCAAAGGCGTAATTGTCCGTCGGATTCACATTGTAAATGATCGTCTTCGGCAAAGAATTTTCCGAATCCAGCTTGTCGAGATACGCCGCGAGCGTCTGCGTCTGCGGAAAATCACCAATGGAATCAAAGCCGGTGTCCGGTCCGAGCTGTTTGAGCAGCCGCGTATTATTGCTGCGCAACGCGCCGAGGTGAAGCTGTTTCGTCCAGCCGCGTTTCGCATCGAGCTGACCAAAAAACAGCATCATGAACGAAGCGAACTGTCCATATTCCTGCGGCGTGACTTGTTCGCCTTTGCGCGCCTTGGCGAAAATTCCGGCGGCCGTTTTCTCGGAACAAAAATCCGCGAAACAATGATTCATGCCGTGGTCGGACAAACGGCAGCCTTGCGAATGGAAAAAATCATGGCGCTTTTGCAACGCGCTTTGGAACACGCCAAAGCTGTTGATGTCCACGTTCGCAGCGGCGGCAAGTTGCTCGACCCATTTATTAAAACCGGCCGGCGAATTTACCGTCAACGCCTTGTCGGGACGAAACGCGGGCAGCATTTTCGTCGGATGACCTTGTGACGCGAACGCACGGTGATGTTCAAGATTATCCACCGGATCGTCCGTCGTGCAGACGACTTTGACTTTGAATTTTTTCAGGATGCCCTGGGTCGTGAGCGCAGGCGTGGCGAGTTTTTCATTCGCTTTTTTCCAGATTTTTTCCGCCGTCGTTTCGTTGAGCAAATCCGTGATGCCGAAATAGCGCTTCAGTTCAAGGTGCGTCCAATGATACAGCGGATTGCGCAGCGTGTGCGGAACGGTTTTTGCCCAGGCGAGAAACTTGTCATGCGGCGAAGCGTCACCCGTGCAGAATTTTTCCGCGACACCATTGGAGCGCATCGCACGCCATTTGTAATGATCGCCTTCCAGCCAGATTTCAAAAAGGTTTTTGAACTGGCGGTTGGTCGCGATGTCCGACGGTGGAATGTGGCAGTGATAATCGAAAATCGGTTCGGCTTCGGCGTATTTATGGTAAAGCCGTCGCGCGGCTTTTGACCCCAGCAAAAAATCCTCGTGGATGAAGGGCATAATTATTTGCCAAGTAATAACGGTTTCATGTGCCGCTCGAAAAGATTTTCCGTGACATTTTTGGCGACGACGGCTTCATGCTTCTTGAGCGCATTCAGGTAACGGTCGCCTTTTTTGGCCGCGACCTTGAAGCTGACGTGCAGCAACTGGCGGAAACTTGGATTGAACGCCGGATTTTTCTGGTCGTGACGCAGCGCCGAGACAAATTGCTGCGAACTCCAGCCGTTCACCGTCGCCGCGCTCGGCAGTTTCGCTTTATCAATGTCAATGACGCTGGCGTAAGGCGCGCAAAATTCATCCACATGCTCAATCGCATAGGCGTAAATTTCCTTCGTGATTTCCAGACCGTCGCCGCCCGCTTCCGCGAGGCCGATGAGTTCTTCGAGCCAGGTCGTGCCGGCGGTTTTGATGTGAACGCCCGCGCCAAATTTCTTCAATGCGCGGCGCATCGGCTCGTAGATGGAAAACTTGTCGCTGCCGGAATGGACGCTCAACTTGAGCGACGGCGGCAGGCCGTATTTTTTGATCGCAAACGCGATGACGGCGAGGTCCTCGTTGAATTCTTTCTCGAACTGTTTCACATCGCCGACGTAATCCACGCCCTTGTTGAAACGGCCGGTGAACTTGGGCGCGATGGTCTGGATGGGAATCTGCCGGTCGGCAATCGCGGCGAGAATGATGAGCAGTTCCGGCGGCGTCTGCGGACTGTCGGTTTCGTCCATCGAAACTTCGGTGATGAAATTCTCCGCGCCCTTGGCCTTGACGATGTGCTGATAAATTTTCCCGGCGTCCTGCGTGGCGAGCAAAAACTTGTTGGCGACGCGTTCAACTTCGGCGCGTGTGATGGCAAACGGATGGTCAATGCGCGGGATGGAAACCGTGCCGACGAGTTCGGGATGCCGGTCCACAAACGCCTTCACGTCCGCCGCGCTGGCGGGTTTGCCGATGCTGTCGGCCACGTCAATCGTGAAGAAATCCGACGGCGCGATGAAGCGGTCAACCGTTTCGAGCCGGATGTGGTCGGCGTCCACATGGTAGGGATTTTTCCAGCCGAGCGCCTTCACCGCCGCATCGGCTTCGGCGCGCAAACTGGACGGCTCGGTGCCGATAAAGGAATGTTCGCGGTTGGATTTGTTCCAGACGGGCACAAAATGTGCACCCAGTTCGGTGGCGAGCATGCACGCGCGAAGCTGCGCCTTGCCCTGATGACCAAAACGGTCGCCCATGCCAAACGATAATTTTCCCAGCGGTAAGTATTTATTCATAACAGTCGGTTGAACACGCACAATCTAGCAATTTTTTACTGCAAAGCGACATGCGAGTTCTGCAAATTTATTTGATAAAATTGCACTTGAAAATCGCCAGAACTGGCGATAACCGCCATCGTATCTTTGTTCGACTTGTGAGCAAAACGGAACCGGCGACGTCTCGACCGGCTGGTCTTGGTATGGGCGATATTGTGCGCCTTTGCGGGCAGTGTTGGGGTCTTCGGAAACGCCGGCCGAATTGCTCATGCCGCTGGATTTTTCGCCGGTCTTGTCGCAGGGATTGTTTCCGGACTGAGGACAAAATCCACAAACAAAAAGGCACTTTGAAAAAAACGGCGGACAAGCACAGCGCAGATTGACCGGGATTTGTTTGAAAAGCCGTGGTGGGGGG
>DMQW01000171.1:15462-33833 GCA_003455565.1 Limisphaerales bacterium | reverse complement strand
TGGTGTGGACGTGAGTGCAGTTGACGGTTGCAGGCAGAGGCAGTTGTCGGTGTCTGAGTCGGTCAGTCGGTAGATACGCCCACGCCAGCCAATCTTTTTTCAATCCTCACAGTCTAAATTTCATCCGCAGTTCCATCAACAAGGTGTTTTCCCAAGAACTCACATGATTGTCAAAGGTCATGATCTGTTCAACCGCCTCATAAACCTGCTTCTGTTGAGTGCGAAGGGTGAATGCGTCTGCTAGCAATATCGCTTGCTCCTTGGCTTTATGGATTGATTGAACGACCGGCCGTATCCTGGTCACTGCGGCATCAAATTCACGTTGCCGGTCAATTTCTTCGGTAAAGCCCATTGCCGCTAACAACTTTTGCAATTGCTCATCTTCAAACGTCGTCAAATGGCCGTCAGCATACATGGCTAAAATTAACAGGTCGAAAAGCGCCCGTTGTTGTGCTGCTGAAAAATCAGTGAGGTCAATGTCCATGTGCAGAGTTTGCCGGATAATGAAGCTGATTTCAACGGCTCTCAATTGTTCATCAATTCCGGTTGTGGCCTGAAATAAAAAAGCTGGAGTCGGTTAAAACTCCAGCCTTTTCAGAAAACGTCAAAAAATTTATTGCTGCGCCGCCTTGATTTTCGCCCATCTCGCCTTGGCCGCTGCACTCATCTTGGCTTTGGCCGCTGCATTCATCGTAAATTTCTTTTTAGCCGGTTTGGCAGCCTCGACTGTCTGGATTGCAGGTTTGACCGCCACGACTGCTTTAACTGCCGGCTTTGCGGCTTTGATCTTGGCCCAGCGCGCTTTTTGAGCCGCAGCAATCCGGGCTTTACCGGCGGCGCTTAAGCCGCCCTTTTTCTTCGGAACCTTGGTGGCCGCAGGTTTGGCAGTCGAACCGAACAACTGGCTCAACTCGTTTTCCAATGACTCAATCTGTTCTTTGAGATTGGCGGCCTGACGTAATTGGTGAACTGATAGATTAGTGATTGAACTCATCATTTGAGTTATTATGCGTTTTCTCGGCAGCAAAGTCAATTAATTAGCGAGACCTTGCAGTTAGGTGCTGGCGGGTTAGTCATGACAACCGTTTCCAGAAGTCACCGACCGCCTCGCGCAGCGCGTCCGAGTATCGGACCCGCACAAATCGCCACCAGACCGGGAACAGACGGCGATAACGCAACTCATTGAACCGGGCGTCAATGAGCAGAACCACTCCACGATCGGTTTCCGACCGGATGACCCGCCCGATGGCTTGGAGCACGCGGTTCATGCCGGGAAAGGTGTAAGCGTAATCAAACCCCGCAGCGTTCTGCTGCTGGAAATAGTCGCGGATCAAATCCCGTTCGACACACAGTTGAGGCAGGCCCACCCCGACGATGACAGCACCGATCAAACGCTCGCCCACCAGGTCAATTCCTTCTCCGAAAATTCCGCCCAGCACCGCGAACCCCGCCAGCGTTTCGCCATGCTCAACCGAAAAGGCGGACAGGAAAGCATCGCGCTCCGGTTCGGTCATGCCGGGTCGCTGGACGAGAACGGAGACCGACGGGTGGCAAGCTTGAAATTCTTGCAGCACGGCATTGAGGTATTGATACGAAGGAAAATAGATGAGGTAGTTGCCACGTCTTCCTTGCACCAAAGTTCCAATCGCCGCCACCACCTCCCCCAGCGATTCCGCCCGGCCCTTAAAATGGGTTTGAATCCGATCTTGAATAAACACTGCAAGGTTTTCGGGCGGGAACGGCGACGGCAGTTGCAACCCGGGATCTTCCGGCGTGCCGCCCAGCAGCGTTCGATAATAGTCCATCGGCGTGAGGGTGGCGGAGAAGAAGATGGCCGCATGGCCACGTTCCAACGCCTGTCGGAGCAGGTTGGATGGATCCAGACAATACAGTCGCACCTTCACTGATGGGCCATTTTCGATGATGGTCACATAGCGCTCATCGTATAGTTCGGCGGTGCGCCGGAATGAATGCAGCCGGAAATAAAGCGCGAGCAAATCCTCCCAAAACTCGGCCGGCTGGTTCCGGGCCAGCCAGGTCTCCGCCTCGGCGAGTGCGGATTCCAGCAACTCGGTTAAAGTTTCAGGAAACTCGTGGCTTGTGCGGATGCCATTTTTTTTATCTCTGACCACCGCTGCTTGAGCTGGAAACAAATTGAGTTCGACGGATGGATCGGAAACTTCAACCGGTTCGTCGGAATCCACAGTGGGACTGCCAAGTTTCCGCATCCCCGAATTCAATTTGGCCAGCGCTTTGGCGCAGCGTGGGGCTGCCTGTTTGATCGCCCGTCTGACCTCAAGCATCTCCCGGCCATCCAGATCGGCGGAGAACATTTCCCGGGCGCGATCCACCAGGTTATGGGCTTCATCCACGAGGAAGCCGTATTGGCCGCCGCCCTCGCCAAAGTGCCGGCGCAAATAAACCTGGGGATCAAAAACGTAATTGTAATCACAGATGACGGCGTCGGCCCAGACGGACACGTCCAGCGAAAGTTCGAAGGGGCAAACCTGATGTTTCTGGGCCACGGCTTCGAGGGTGGATCGGTTGATTTCCTCCCGTTCCAGGGCCTCGCGTATCGCTGGTTTGACACGGTCGTAATATCCAAGGGCCATTGGACACGTTTGTGGATCGCAAGGCTGGCCAGCGCGAACGCAGACCTTTTCCTTGGCGGTGAGCGTCACGGTGCGAAGCTTCAATCCGCCCTGGCGCAAGTCAGCCAACGATTTCTCGGCGACAGCTCGCCCGACCGTGCGGGCCGTCAGGTAAAAGATGCGTTCGAGTTTTCCTTCACCCAGCGCTTTGACCGCCGGGAACAGCACGGAGATGGTCTTGCCAATGCCGGTGGGCGCGGCGAGGAACAGTCGCCCACCATTGGTCAGCACCCGGTAGGCGGCGACGGCCAGATCGCGCTGCCCCGGACGATAGGCCGGGAAGGGAAAGGCCAGTGCGCGAATGGACTGGTCCCGTTCCTGACACCACTGGTGACGTTCGCGGAGCCAATCCAGATAAATGGCGGTGGTCGCGGCAAAGAAATCGGACAGTTCGGCGAACGAGCAAGACTGGCGCAACTCCGTCACCTTGCCGGTTTCCAACTCCAGATACGCCAGTTGAATGACGAGCTTATCCAAGGCGTGGGTGCGGGCGTAGATGTAGCCGTAAAACTTGGCCTGCGCCCAATGCAGCGGATCGGCCAGGTGATCCCAGGTTCCCTGCACGGTTTTTATTTCCTCCAGCAACACCTCCTGGGGCGTGGATAACAAACCGTCAATGCGTCCCCGGATTTGCAGCGTGAATTCGTCAGCTTCCAATACCTGCTCAACGGGAATTTCTGTCTGATAACCCGCCGGGCGTGAGCGTTGGATTTTTTGATGGCCCCGGATTCCCGCCCGGGCGCGATCCGGCCCTACGAACTGACTCTCTGCGCCGAGATCGCCCCGCCGCAGGGCAAACTCAACCAGTTCGCGCACCTGAACCGTGTGGACTGGCTTTGAAGTTGAGGCATTCATCAGTGTTTCCCAACCGCTCTACCAGCGGCTTCGGATCGGGAAATGGCAAAGCCTGCGACACCGATTCTCTTTAATCACATCGTCCGGTTCAAGGCAAGTTCTCTCCAAACAAATTCAGCACCATCTCTCGTTGCGGTGTAAACGGACATTTGGCCTTCGGTGTGATGTGTGCTGAATCTCGTTTTCTCAAAGCTAACTGAGAGCCGGTCATCAATACGTTTTTGCCGGGCTGTTCCGTCAATTGTTGAACTGCATCGTCCAGAGCACCCCACCGTTCAGCAGCAGTCGTTCCCCATAAAGTCGGTTGCGTATCAAGACGTTCGAGATTAAACATCGCAATTCGGATTTGCCTCATTGGTCGAAAAGCTTTTTCCATGATTTCCCTAAACATCTGCTCAAAAGTCTGATTGATCACCTCTGCGACCACCACCTACCCAATTCGCCGGTGCGCTTGGCCGCGAGGATGTCCGTCCACAAACTCATCTGCCAGGTGCCGTCGCACGTCTTGCGGGGGTTGCCTCACCGCCACCTTCGTGTTGTCATAGGTGATCCGCTTGGACACGCCGCCGAAAAACTCGAACGCCCGCGCATGCCCTTCCCAGAATGTCTCCGTGCATTCGCGCTCGAACGCCATCACAAATGAGGCGTCGTTATACGGCAACGCCATCACGAAAAACGCCACCTTGCGCAACCGGCCATTCACCTTGGCCAGCGCGTGGCCGAAGTCCACCTGGGCCTCGCCGGGGCGATGCAGCAGCGGCACAAACACCTCCTGGTTCTTCTGCGTCAGCCCCGCACCGCATCCTTGACCACGGTGTAGCCGCCAGTGAAGCCATCCTCCCGCAGGCGTTCCCAGATCCGTTTGGCCGTGTGCCGCTGTTTGCGCGGCATGGCTTGGTCATCCTTCAGGATCTGCTTGATCCGTCCTAGGAAAGCCCCAAGCTTCTTTTGTGGTCGAGGCTTCAGTTGCCGGTAGCCCGCCGGCTCGCTGTGTTCCAGAATCTTCTTCAACGTCTGCCGGTGCATCCCCGTCTCCCGGAGAATCTGCCGCCGGCTACTCCATCCACCAACACTCTTCTACGAATCTCGGTCCAGTTTTCCATATTGCGATACATGCTTCATTGTTAATGAAGATGCCGCACTTTTGAACCGCTACTTCACACACATGACCCCGCCGCACTTTTCAGCCGCCTTTTACAATCCGCCTTCAGCACCGTCAAACGCGCCCCAGAGTATCCCGGGCGATTCTTGGATGACGACCAGGCTGTCGCCTATTTCAAACGATACTTTACCTGGCATGACACGGCGCATTACCATTCAGGCATCGACTACGTCACCCCGCAACAAGCCCAAGACGGCCAGCGGCAGATCATCGTCGAGCAACGACGCACCAGAAAACTTGCTCGGCGCCACCAGCACCGAGCAGAAAATCAAAAACCGAAACCGGCACGCGAAAAACAAACAACCACAAAACAATGCCCGCCTCTTGTAGCGTAATTAATCCGCTGCTGAGGTCATTGATTCAAAAACGCGCCGATTTTGTGGAGAGTGCGACATTTAGAGACCGTTAATTGTCGTCCAAGTAACAACCTGGAAACGGGAGCGCCCCTTATATCCACCCGTCCGTTCAACGGAATGTCCCCGGTCATCCCAGTGAAGACGGATTTGATTTTGGTTCCCGGTCGCGAAGGCATTGGAGACACCGTCATCTTCGTAAAGAATGGAGTCGGCCGGTTGCGACCCGAAGCTGTAAACCGTGAGATCAAAGACGGTGTCCGCGCTGATGTGTTCCATCGGCCTGGATAATGGCAGCAGAGTTCCCCCTTTGACAAACAGCGGAATTTGTTCCTGATTGTTGGTGGCTTCTATCTTCTGACTGCCCGCATATTTCTGGTGCGTCCAAAAATCATACCAGTCTCCTGCCGGCAGATAAACCGAACGTGACTTCTGGCCCAAAAACATTGGCGCCACCATGACGGAAGCTCCAAACATGTATTGATCGTCAATTTCGCGCACTGCGGGATCGTCCGGCCAGTCCAAAACCAGGGCCCGGATCGGGGGGATGCCTTTAAGGCGGTATTCGTTAAACGCGGAATAGAGATAGGGCACAAAGCTCATTCTTAATTGCAACAGTTTGCGGATGCCATCCGTCACTTGCTGCTGGTCAGGCATCCATTCATTGCGATTATTTTTGTCCTTATCAATCTGCTGCCAGGGAGGATTTTTTATATACCAGCAGTTGATCAGGGCTTCCGGCGAAAAAATCACCGTCTCCACGCGGCGATAAAGATCTTTAACCGAGTCCGCATCTCGGACCTCTGGAGTCCAAAGCAGGCCACTGAAACCCTCGTTCACCAGGCCGCGCACATAACACCGATGGTCATAAGAATCGCTATAAACGACATAGGGCAACGAGGCGGCCAACGCCTGTGAATTTCGCACCAATCCCCAGGTGCGGAGGGACTTTTCCGCATAGGGTTCCAGCATGGTTTGCTGATAAAGCAAGCCAAACAGGGAATGCATTTGTTCTCCATCCAAGCCTGATGGAAATTTGCTAACGGCAGGAAATGACCACGGTGTTGCCGATTCCGGCTGGTAGTCACATTCGTCCAGTTTTACAGCATCAACTCCTTTGTCAAACAATGCCTTCCTGTTTTGAGTCAGGAAAATCTGTCTGGCCTGAGGCGAGGCAAAATCCGGCACCAACCCGCCCCAGACCGCGTAGTCTCCGGACCAGGGTTTTAGAGCATTGTAAATTGGCGAACTGGGATGAGTGAAGGCATGTTCCCAAAAATTCAAACGAAAATCCTGCTGGTGCATTTTCCTGACGAAATCATCCGGGTCATTGAACTTGTTCGTATTCCAGACGAATGAACAGGAATATGTTTTGGTCTGCCAACCCGGTTCAACGCCCCAGACATCGCAAGGGATATGATCGGCCCGGAGTCGCGCGGCCAGCTTCAGCGATTCGTCAGCACCAAACTGCCCATAACCTCGATACTGGACCCCCAACCCCCACAGTGGCGGCACACAGCCTCCTCCGGAAAAAAGATTATACCGTTTGACTGCATCCAGCATTGCCGGACCGGCGAAAACATAAACATCCACCCCTTTTGCCGCCGGGATTTCCACCAGCATGGTTTTGTTTTGCTGTTCCTGCAGCCGATACAAGTCAGCCACGCTTGACTTGGCAACACCATTTCCGGTTTCCGCTGCCGCTCCCACAGGGGATACGTTACCCGTATAAAAGGATGTGAATCTGGCGGTATCTACAAAGACACCATATCCCCTGGATGAGACGTAAAACGGCACCGGGGCATGGGATTCGCCCAGATCATTTTCTGGATGGTCGGTTGGTTTAAGAAACACCCGCCGGCCGGTGTGGCCATCGGCTGTTTGGGTCATGTCGAATAATTCCGTATTCAACCCGAAACCATAAATGCTTTCGTCGGCCGCCATCGGCAACCGCACGGCACAGCCATGACTCGAAACCTGAAAACTGATTCCCCCGGCGTCCAACGGCATGTTACCGACTTCGGGCAAGGTTTTCAGGTGTGCCTGGTCCACCGGTGCGGTGCGGAAAAAAGAAGGTGTGAACTCTTCGGGCTTGCCCAACCGAATTCTCCAGATTCCGGGAGCAACGAGTTCTGCTTTCGGCACGGGGGGATTGGGCTCCGCGCTGGACACTTGAAAGCTGCCTGCCAAGAGCAAGATGGCCGGCGAGGTTCGTAAGATGGAAACAAAGGAATTCATTTGCTTTGAAAATGATTATTCATGGATTGTCAGGCTTTAATCTCTTACTGGCTCCAATTAAGTTTCAACGCTGGATTGTGAAGTGGATGGCTTCAAAAGAGTAACGGATTTGCGCTGTCATGAGACCGTCGGAAGCCGAAGCCATATTCTTTCCGAGACGTGTTTTCATAGCATTCCGGCAATCTTGGTTCCGGCTTTCAGTGTAAGCGGGTTGATTCGACATTCCAACCGTCAGTGTCAACGAACGCGCCGTTCACCGGGCCACGAGTTTCGATCTGAAAATTCCGCGATTCGCCGGGCAGCAGCGAGAAATAATTTTCGTCGTAATACGCCGGCAGGATGCGCTGGCCGGTCTTCGCGTCCCGCAACGTCAGGCGCACCAGCAGCGCGGGTGTCTTGCTCGGATTGGTGACATGGCCTTCGATCACCGTTCCCGTCGCACTACGTCTGACGTGCAGCCGTCCCTTCAAGCTCACCTTCGAGAGTGAATCCAACTGTTGCAACTGATGCTCGTCCCTGGCATGCCAGTAAAAATTTTCAGAAAGCATATGTCCGTTCGCGTCGCGCAGCTCCAGATGGACAAAATGCGCGCCGTTCGCGGGCCAGTCCAAAGTGAAAGCGTCCGTGCAGGCATCTGGTGCCGCCGTGAGAACCGCCTTGCGATTCGCCTCCGGCTGGCCAGACAGGTCGTAGATCGTCGCCTGTGCCGTCACGTCTTTCAGTGTCGCGGAGCGGTGGTTGATCACCGCGATCTGGCAATCCGGCGTGCTCATCTGGATATGGATCGGCTCGGCGCCTTTCTTCGCCCCGAACAACGAGCCGTTGGGATCGTAATCCCAGGAATAAAATTGCCAGACAAGGCTCGGCCAGGACGGATGGCTCATCCACACGATCACGCCGCTGCAATCATTCCACAACCGGCTGTTGAAGCCTTCGTAAATGGCGCGGAAGGTTTCGTAGTTGAGCATCTGCGCCTTGCGGCAAAGGTCGGCGAGATCGCGCGGCTCGCCATAACGGCTGGCGATCCGGCCAAACGTGGAATTGTGGTCGCCGGCGCCGGTGGCGTGAAGATCGTGATACGCCCACAGATCACCGTAAGGCCATAAGTCCGCTTCGGGGATGAACGTGCGCATGACCTCGGCCGACGGAATTGAGCTGGCACCGATTTCGGTGCTGAAACCCTGGTTCAAGTCTTGAAAGTATTTTTCCAACGGCAAGTTCGACCACGGCCCGCTGTTCCGCATGTTCACCAGGCGCGAGTTGGGCTGAAAATAGCGGGTGCCATCCAATTTGTAAATCAGTTGGTTCAACTTTTCGTGCAGCGGCTCCGGACAAATGCCTTCGTTGCCGGAACACCAGAGCGCGATGCTCGGATGATTGCGGTCGCGCTTCAACACGTCGGCGGCATTTCGCGCAAAGAGATCGTAGTCCACCGGCGCATAATCAAACGCCTCGGTATTGCGCCAGAAATCGTTCCAGACGAGAATGCCGTATTCGTCGCACAAATCATAAAGCGCCTCGGACGTGCTCTGGCCGGCCCAGTTGAGAATCATGTTCATGTGCGCGTCGCGGGTCAGGCGGATGCAAGGTTCGAGCCGCTCGCGCGAAACGCGCTTCATGGCGTCGTCCATGCCCCAATCGCCGCCGAGACATTCGATTTTTTGCCCGTTGACCTTGATGACGAGATACGGACCCATGTTCGTGTCGGTCGCGAGCCGCAGCGACGGCGATTGTTCGGCACCGGGCCACAGGCCGACGGTGGTTTGCTGATTTTGACCCCACCAAAACGGCGTGGTCGGCGGCTTGCCGCCGGCGGCGATGACGGCCGCGTCGCGTTTCACTTTGTTTTCCAATCCCCACACCATCGTGTCACGGCGGTTATCAATAATTTTTTCGCCGGCACCGAGCGCCAGCGTTGGCGTGAACTCGACGCGCTCGTGCGTGCCGTCAGTTTTTTTCACTTCGAAGTTGTAACTCATTTCGCGAATGCCGAAACGCACCGCGGCGTGATCGGATTCTTTTTTGTCGTCCGTGATGAAGCGGAGCTGCAAATGGTAAAGCTCCGGCTTGCCGTAACCGTTCGGCCACCACAAACGCGGATGTTTAACGGTAAGTTGCGGAAAATCTCTCGACGCAAAGCTGACAGTCTTTGTTTCGCCGGCGTTCAGCGCCACCGGCTCTTCAAATTTCACGCCTTCAAAATCGCCGCGCAAAACACCTTTCTCCGGCGAAGCCGAAGCGTTGTGCAATTCGGTTTCAACGGTTACATCCGCGCTGGAAGTATCGGGCAACGGCAATTTCGTGATGACCTGCGGATCGCCAATGATCACCGGACCGGTCGCGCGCAAAATCACGTCCTGCCAGAGACCGGTGTCCCGGTCGCGGATGGCCGGAATCCAGTCCCAGCCTTCGGCGCATTCAAACGTCGGGCCGTCGAGACACAATTTGCCGCCATTGTCGCCGGGACCGTATTTCACCGATTGCTCGCTCGGAATCCCCGGATCAGGCGGCGGCGCGACCATCACCGCGAGCACATTTTTTCCGCCGGGCTTCGCCAGCTTCGTCACGTCGAACTTGCCACGGATGAACGCGCCGGTGATGTGACCGAGATATTGGCCGTTGAACCAGACTTCGGCATAATAATTGATGCCGTTGAATTGCAGCGTCAGTTCGTGGCCGGAAAAATTTCCCGGCACGGTGAATTCGGTGCGATACCAGTAATCCTGTTGGTTCAGGCTTTCCGGAATCAGCAAATTGTTCAAGCCGTAATACGGGTCGGGATAAACGCCTTCGTCCACGAGCGTCGTCAGCACCGTGCCGGGCACCGTCGCGTCATACCAGTCGCGCGTGTCCACGCCCGGCCTGGAAAGCGTCGCGCCGGCGGCGATTTTGAGCCGTGGCGCTTCAATCATTTCCCAGCCGGCATTAAAAACCAGTTCGTTGCCGCGCACGGCCGGCTCGCCGGGGTTCGCCAGCTTCGGCTTGCGCTGCGCCGTGTTCACGAGCGGCGCGTGCGACACCGGATAAGTGTCCAGCGGCTGAACATTCGTGCCCGTGGCGCCGGCATGTTCCGCAGGTTGCAGCGTCGGCTGCGGACGAAATTCGCCCGGCACTTCCGCCGAAGTCAGAGACACGCCAGTCAATACGCTGGCACAAATACAAATAATTTTAGTCATCATCGTCATCCTTTGAATGCCCGAAGACAAACGCGGCGTGGACCGGCGCGGGCATCGGGCTGTTCGCGCCGCGCACGGAATGCCAGACAATTTCGTTGAGCGATTGTTCGTCGGTGGCGTCTTCCTTGCTGAAATCCATCTTCCCCGACGCCGCGTTGCCCCAGGACGTCGCCGTGTTCCGCTCCTGCAAATCCACTTGAGACGGCGCTAGATTATATGGACGCAAATCCGGTTTGGCCTGAAACGCGTTGAACATCGGCGTGGCGGCGGCGTCAAATTGCGACATCGGCTGGAGGCCAAGAATCAATTCCATCGTCCGCAACAGGCTGCTCGTGGAATACATCGTGGAGTCCACTGCGCCGCGCCGCGTGTAAGGACTGATGATAAACGCCGGACTGCGGTGCGCGTCCACATGATCCGGCCCGTCCTGCCCGTCATCTTCGAGAATAAAAATCGCCGTCTGCGGCCAGAACTGCGAGTGGCTCACCGCGTCCACCAACATTCCCAATCCCTGATCGTTGTCAGCCAGATAAGCTGTCGGCGTGAAGGCACCTTTCACCGTTCCGCAGGTATGGTCGTTTGGCAGCCGCACGATTTGCAACTGCGGCATATCGCCTTTGGCTTCAAACCGTTTCAGTTCGGAAATGAATTGTTCCGCCCGCTTCACGTCCGAATAACCGGTGTCGAAGCCGCGGAACCACGGATCAAAATGTCCTTGCAGCGTGGCGACGCGCGTATGCCCCGGTTCCTTGAGCGTTTTGCCGTTTTGGATAAATTCGCCGTAGCTGCGATAGCTGATGCCCGCTTCCCGCGCGCGGTCCCACAAATAACCATTCGCCGGAAAGGCAATCGGGAAACCGCCCTCGGAGGGATAGGGATATTTTCCGTATTGATTGTGGCCGTAATTCAACGGCCAGGTTTTTTCCACGAAGTCGGACGCATACGCGCCCATGGACCATTCATGGCCGTCGGCGCTGACCTCTGCGTCCACGTAAAAGTTGTCGAGCAACACAAATTCCCTTGCAAGCTTATGGTGATTCGGCGTGACCTTTTCAGGAAACAGGCAAAGTTCGGGATCACTGTTGCCTTCCTTCAGGTCGCCGAGCATCTGGTCGTAAGTCCGGTTCTCCTTGATGACGTAAATGCAATACTTGATCGGGCTGGCCAGACCCGGCCGGGCTGGAACCGGATTGTCCGCCGTCGGGGAAACGGGTGCGACGCTGTGTTGAGGCGTGCATTGATATGCCTGCGCCGTCCAGACGGCGAGTTGTGGTGCAAAAAAATTTCCTTTTGGCAAATCAATGATGCTCAAAGCGCCGGGAAACAAATCTTTGATCGTCTGGGCTGCCACATAATTCGGTTTGCCCGGTTGTGGCCCGCGCAGGTCCGGTTTTGAAATCAGCCCCTTGCCGTTGGCCACCAGCAATACCTTGCCGTCCGGCGTCACGCGCACCGAAGTTGGATACCAGCCGACGGGTATAAAACCAAGCGCCTGACTTTTGCCGATGGTGCTGACGTCGAACACGGCAACATCGTTGTTGCAAGCGTTGGCGACGAACAGTTTGGTTTCATCGGGCGACAACGCCAGGCTGTTGGGTGTGGAACCCGGCAAAACGGCTGGTCCCATTGATGCGTTCAACGTCTCAACCGTTTCACCGGTCGAGGTGTCCAGCACCGTCACGGTGTTCAGATTGGCGTTGGCCACGAAAAGATAACGGCCCGATTTCGTCAAAAGCATTTCGTTGGGATGCTGGCCGGTTGCCCAGCGGGCCACGACCTGATGCGATTTCAAATCCACGACCGCCACGCAGGACTGCGCCCACAAACTGACGTAAAGCCGCTGATGTTTCGCATCCAGCACGCAATCGTAAGGGAACGGCGCGTCGGGCTTGGTTGGGTCAAGTGACACCTCGGCCCGCTTTCGGACGGCGGCCAGATATGGGTCAATGTGCCCGCGATTCTTGAAAACGGCCGCTTCGTTTGTCGTGTCCGTCGTAAAAACAATTTCCGCCAGATTGGTTGGCGCGGACAAATCCACTTCCGAAACGGTCTGGCCCCAGACATTGGCGACGAACAGGTCGCGCTCATTTTTTGAAATCGCCAAGCCGCAGGGCACGCCGCGTTGCCGCACGTTGCGCAAGCAGATGTCCCGGTCCGGCGTCAATTGGCCATCTTTGAAATCGAAGACGTGAATCACTTCTTCGCCGCCGCCGCTGCAATAGAGATGGCGGCCATCGTGCGAAAATTCCAGGCCGTAAAACGACTCGTGCAACCGTGCGCGCGAAACGATCTGCGCTGACGATAAATTCACCACGATGATTTCATGCCGGCTGAAACCGGAATGCAAAACCGCCGCAAACCGGCCATCGGGATGGACGGCGATGTTGACCGGAAAATCTCCCAGCTCCACCTGTCGTCCCGCCGGCCGCAACGACCATTGATTCGGCAGCAGCACTGAACCATCAGGACGCAGTCCGGGCAAATCAACCTGTGTCTGCGGCTGGGCGCTGGCGCTGACCGCGCCGGCAAGCAGACCGACGAGCAGAAAATTTTGCGGGATGATTCTCATTTTCAAGTTGAAATTTTGCCTGTGAATCTCCCGATTCTGTCTCTGCTAATTTCTCGCGCGGAAGACTGACGGGGGGACCTTTTACCGGTCGAAATACTTACCGTGATCGAACCGCTGGCGGGAATGTTCACTTTGACCAGCACCGCAGTTTTGGTGTCGTTGGCGCAGTCGTATTCGGAAAGAATGGTTCCATTTTCAATCGTCCGGTAGGTTCCTTTTTTCAGGACAAACCGCACTCGCCCGTCATAAAAATTTGCCGGCAGATCGTTGGTGATGGTCACGGTATTTGTGGTAAGGTTCATGGAATCCGGCTGGTCGCAGCGGACATTTTTCATAACGCTATTGGCGGTGAACAATGGCCATACATCTTTCTTCTCGTCGCGCGGCGAAACGGTCTGTTCGCAACTCCAGCCGTCCGGCGTGCGCCGAAAATTGAAAAAACCGGCGGTGCCGTAGATGAACGCAGCGCGCTCTTCGTAAATGTAATACGGCGACGTTTGAACCGTGGTGGTCGTGTGGCCGTGACCGATCAGCATCAAATCGCACTTCGCTGGCATGAATGCAGAGTTGCCCGTCGGCGCACCGTCCCATTTGGCGTGAAAGTGCTGGCCGATCAGACGAAACTTGATGGCCGGGTCGCTCAACGCCGCGGCGTAATCTTTCTCCGCCCACGCCTTGAGCCGGGCGCTGCTCCAGTCGTGCATCAGCACGTAAAAATCGTCCATGCGAAAGGAATAATCGCGCTGTCCGAACTGCTCTTCGTAGATGCGCGCCGAGATCGGATGCCAGTCATTGGTCGAGCCGAGAAGCAGTTTTCCCGGCGGCGTGACGTCGTGGTTGCCAGGCGTTTCGACGTAAGCCACGCGATAGCCTCGGTGGCAATCCTTGTAGAGTTCGCTCAACCGGTTTTCCAAGACGGTGGTTTCCTGCGTCGTGAAGATTTTTTTGCCGTGTGGTTGGTAGCCCCAGTTCGCCCAGTTGTTCCAGCCGTCGAGCGCGCCGTTGAAATCAATCTGGTCGCCGGTGATGAGGACAAAGCGCGGGTTGATGAGATTAACCGGCTCCTGCATCCATTTCATCTCCTCCCAAGTGCCAACCATTTTGTAATATTGGCCCGAAGGATCGGTGTGAAACTGATTCACAATTTGTTCGTCAGTGATGTGCAGAATGTAGAAATTCGTCTCGAAGGCCGGAACTACGCTGACCGACTGTGGTTGCACGCTCAGGCCTTCACTCGATGAAATCGTGAGTCCGAAAAGTTCCGGCGACGCATCAGCGGGAACGCTGATTTTAATTTGCCATCCCGGCTCGGTGGCGTTGTTGATTGTCGAATAAGTCGCCGATACAATCCGGCAGGGCCAGGTTTTCAAATCGTTGGCGATAGTCGCGCTCCAATTTTTGGCCGAAGCCGAATCCTTGACTTCTGCCGTGAATTGCCGGTTCGCATCACTATCCAGCGCCACAATGACCGGCGTGGCAAAACGCGGAAGCCACAAGGCGGCGTCGTTAGTAGTGACGGCGTTTGATCGGATCGCAACCGCAAGCAAACCAATGGTTAGAGCTTGATTGAAGAGTCGCCAGCAAGAAACGCCAAGGTCGAGGTCTGACTTTTGCCTCTTACAAAAGCCAAATGCCGGAACCGGCTGACATCGGTGTTCACGGGAAACGCAATTTTTTAACCTCATTGTGATTGGAGACGGAAAAAACCGGTGTTGCTGTCAACCGGCAAAGTGATTTGCCATTGAGTGTTGGTCAGCACAGGCTGGCTGGTGGCGAGCGTCCAGGCGACCGGCGGAACCAGATTGGTGGCCGTGTAAAGCACGAAGCCGACGCCGCTGCCGGGCCAGCTCAACAAAGTGCCGTTGCCAACGCCGCTGCCAATGGTCAGCGCGGGCGGTTGCTGGGTTACCGAGGAATAATTTTGCAGAGTGGAATTTGAAGCGACCGTCGCCCAGCTTGCCCAAATCCAGTTGGAAGAACAGACGCCGGATTCAATGCGCGCTTCGTCCAGCACTCCCTTGACGAAATATACCGAGTTGGTTAGGCGTCCTAGGTTTATGCTGGTCTGATTCGGAAAATCCGTGACGATGGAGGCCGACTGCGTGCAGTCCGTCCCGTCCACATATAATCGCGCCGCGCCGCTGGTCTCGTTCACCGCTGCCGTCACGCGGTGCCATTGGCCAACGGTGACGACATTTGCCACGGTCGAAGCGGTCAGTCCACTGGTGCCGTCGCCGGTTTCCAGCAGTAGCTTCCCGTCGGTTGTGTTGTAAGTGTTCACATACAGTCCGAAACCTGCCGAGTTCCAGCCGCCAGATTTGTTCGCCCAGACCGTCTGAATGTTGCTGGCTGTCGGATCCAGCTTAACCCAGGCGGACAAGGTGAAAATAGTGCCAACATTGACAGCGCCGCCATTCAGAAATTGCGAACTGCCGTTGAACAAACCGCCGTGGCCAATTTCGCCGGTGGTTGACGCTGGCGCAACGCCGGACACTGCCGGATGCTGGCCGGTGCTGTCGGCATACGGAAAGCCACTTTCTTTTAAGTGCCAAACCAAATTGAAGTTCGGCCAGGCCACGCCGTTAGTCGTGTAGGCCGGAGGATTGGTCGCCGCTGGATTTCCCCAGTAAGCCCAGATGCAGTCGTTCGTGGTTGAAAGCGACGGCACATTGACCCAGACGCTGGAAGTGCCGTTGGGGTTCCACTCGTCAACCTCGTGAGGGATCAATGACGCCCCGCCGGCATCCGTAAAGCGCAGGTCGCCCCCATTCGGCGAGGCAAACTGCCGGTAGGAAAAGCTTGTCAGATTCGTGCTCAAGTTCACGAGGATGGGGAAATTGACCAATGTCTCTCCGCGATTGTAGCCGGTGAAATTGATTTTCATGCGCGAACCGAAGTCCGGCGGATTGAGCGTAACGGTGCTGAACGGTGAAGATACCAGCGCCCAAGCGCTGGTGCTTGCGTTGGCGGTGTAAAATCGGAAAAAATAATTGGTCTGTGGAACCAGATTGGAAAGCGTCACGGTGAAGGTCGCCGGATTAAAATTGGTGTTCACGCCGGCGAACCGGCTGTTTTCCCAGGCGCCCGGCACGGTGCCGCCCTCCTGCCGTCCGTAAAAAACCCAGACGGCCGCCTCGCTGTCGCCGTAAATTCCCTGGGCGAGCGTTCCGGAAACGGTGGCGGTGTTATTGGTTAGCAGCGTTGCGCCGGTGTTGGTCAGGGCGAGCGCAACCGGCGCCGTCAGCGGTTGGTTCAACAGCGGCATGGTTAGGGCGGAGAACTCGGTGTCCGTAGGCAGCCGCCCGTTGGTTTCCTTAAACTGCGCGGTAAGCAAGCGAGCAGAGTTGAAGAAATAATGCTGAAGATACCACGAGGGCACTTTACTGTTCGTGTAATCAATCAGGCAATAGTTGGTCGCCCCGTTCGGATTGTAATTGCTATACATCTCCCAGAAAAGGAGGAAGGGAAGACACTGGCCGTTCCAACTCCAGCCAAGCAGGCGTTGAATGTAGGCGCGGTCAACCGGTTCCTGGGCCGCCACCGACTCGTAGCCCCAGCCATACTCGCCGATCCACAGCCGCGGCCCCGGAATGGCGGACACCTTGTTGGTGGGAAGCTTGGATTCCATATAATTGAGCGTGGTATAAAGATCCGAGGCGCTCAGGTTTTGAGAGTCGTAAGAGGAATAGGACAAGCAATCCAGGTTGGTAACGTATGGCACGACGTAGTTGATGACGCGCTCATTATTGTTTGAGCCGTTCAGCATCGCATCGCGGACGCGGTTGCATTCGGCATAATTATAAACATAGACATTGGTGCAAGTCGTGACCCGTTTGGCGTCGTCCACGGCCAGCTGGCGGTTGTTCAGCCAGCCAATCATGCCCTGGATGGTGGTCATGCTGGGATTGGTCGTCCAACCATTCACCTCGAGATAGCCGTCGCCTTCCCAATGGCCGAGGTAGAAGGTCTTGCCGGAATTATTGTAGTTGGTCAGGAGATAGTGCGTCAGGTTGTAAATTTCCTGATAGTCTTTGGCTCCCTGGGTTGCATTATAGCCGCTCCCCCACCATTCGTCCGAATTTTCTAACGGATAAGCCCACATGACAAAGTGCCGGAACGGCATGTCGAGGACCTTGTGATAATTGGGTTCGTCGCGCACCAGCGTCAGCAGGTTCGTGACATTGGATGGAAGCGTCACGCCGCTCTGGCCGGAAGTATTGGAACCCAGATAAAGCTTGATGGTGTCACTGCCCATGTTGGTAATTGCCTGGGCCGTTTCAACCAGCGCGGAGTTGGTGGAGAATTTGTAGAGCGCCGCAAAAGTCTCCGTGCCGACGCGGACGTTGTAAGCGTCCACCTGCGGGTCGGACAAGTTGGAGGCCGGTGCGGTATCAAGCACCGCCAACACAGCCAAGACAGCCGCACCCAGACGTTTCAGAGACGTTGTGTTGAAGGGCCGGGCAACTATTGCCAAGCGGCCAGCCCGGGGATTCGTGTGAAACATTATATTCTGCGGTCTTTTGCTGGTAAGTAATGATTTTTTCTCCGATCAATAGGGCAAAGCTGTGCCATCTGAACGGGAAGAGGTATGCTTGGCCACCCACAAAATATCGGGGTCATTTAACTCATAAATTCCGTTTTTGTTGAGTGGCGTGTAGGTCGTTGCGGGAATATTTCCCGGACTTAGCCATTTGTGAATTTCTGCGTGGCCGTCAGCGAAAGTAAAGCCGCACGCGTTGCCATGAGCTTTCGCCGGCACGTCAATCCATTCCGTGGCGGCGGCACTGGCCGGCATTTGCACCGCAAACGAGCCGTCATTGATGCTGTCGGGCGATTCATCGAGGAAAACCCAGAGGTCCGAAGGTCCGGGGCTGTTTGCTATCTGGCTTTCCTTCGAAAACACATTGTAGGTGGGATATTTGATCCAATTGCCGGACGCCGCCAAGCCTGCGGGGGTTACATCAGCGCCGACCGCAGCGTTCATCGCAACACTACGCACCCGCGGCTGACCGGTGGCGCCATGATCGCAGCTCTGGTCCGCCGGACATTTATAAGCGCCGGCCGCTTTGCCCATGTAATCGGCCAGTTTGGCATAGGTCGGATTGATGAGATACATGATGTTGGTGTCGTCCGGCGAACCGTTGTAATCCAGCCAGCCGGCCACCCACGCAGAATTCGGAAAAACATCAACCGCAGCTGAGCCGGATTCATTCACCACAAAGGTGCCGTTGAAATCATTGGCATACATCTTCCAGGCCAGCGTGAGCTGGCGCATGTTGCCCATACATTGAATTCCTTGCGCCCGTTTCTTGGCGGCGCTGAGCGCCGGCAGGAGCATGGCGGCCAAAATGGCGATGATGGCGATAA
>DMQW01000171.1:2545-15163 GCA_003455565.1 Limisphaerales bacterium | reverse complement strand
TGTTCGTGTTCATACTTAACTTTTACCGTTCTAAAGAGGCGGCTGGAAGCCAGCTTCCAGCCGCCTTTGGTTATTTTATCATGGGATTCGTCACGGCTCGAACCAGTCCTATTCTTTTATGCGGAGGAACTCCGTAGGCTTGGTGGCAACCACTGGTATATTGACGTTGAAGTTACCGCTGCCGTCAAACATGTTGGTGGACAGCAGCGTCCATTGCGCCATCGGCAGCGCCAAGTTGGTGGAACCAACCACATAGTAAGTGGCGCCGGCCGAACCGCCCGTGCCGCTAAGAGTCAGGCTGCCGGCGGCAAATATGACGCTGATCGTCACCGCCGAGGGCGGGTTGGTTACCGTGGTAACAATGGTGGAGTAACTTGCCAGGCTCGTGTTTTGCGCGACCGTCATCCAACTGGCCCAAACCCAGTTGGGTGAGTTGGTGCCGGCCTGGATGCGGGCTTCATCAATCAGGCCGTCGAAGGGGAAGCCGCCGCTGATCAATTGGCCAAGGTTCACATCGTTGGTGGTTCCAAAATCATTCCGAATGGATCCGCTGGCAGCCACGGCGACGCCGTCCACATAGAGATTTGCCACGCTGTCCGCGCGGTCAATGGCCGCCGTAATCAAGTGCCATTGGTTGGTGCTGACGGCACCCGGCGCAGTTGACAGGGTTGGAACTGGACCGAGGCCATTGCCGGTTTCCAGAATCAGTGTCTGATCTGAGGTCTGGTAACGGTTGATAAACAGCCCAAATCCACTTGAATTGCCGCCGGCCTTGCTGGCCCAGATCGCCTGAATATTGCTGGCGGTCGGGGCCAGGTTCACCCAGGCGGAAACCGTGAAGTCATTGCTGACGTTGATGATTCCGGCGTCCAAGAACGAGGAGGCAAAACTCCCGCCCGTGCCCACAATGCCGGCGACCGGCGTGGGCGCGGTGCCGGTGAGCGCCGGATCCTGTCCCGTGGCATCGGCAAACGGGAAGCCGCTTTCTTTGAGGTGATAGACCACGTCAAAGGCCGGCAAGCCTTCCCAGGGTTGCGGCACCCAGACATTCGTGCCGGGCAGCGGAGTGGTGGCCGACGGATTGCCCCAGTAGGCCCAGATGGAGGTATTCGTGCCGGCGAGCGCCGGAATCTGCACCCACACGGTGGATTCGCCACTGGGGTTCCATTGGTCAATTTCACTAGGAATGACGTGCGTGCCGCCCGAATCAGCGAACCGCAGGTCGCCACCTGTCGGAGAGGCGAAATGACTGTAGCTGAATCCGGGCAGGTTCGTGCTCAACCGCACCAAGATCGGGAAGTCTGACAGCGTCTCGCTGCGGTTGTAGCCGGCGAACGTGATCTTCATGTTATCAGTGTAATTCGTGGGGGTCAGAGTTGTTGCCGGCATACCGACGACCGTGGCGGTGCTGCTTAACGTCGGACTGCCGGCGCTATAGATATTGGTCACCGTCAGATAGTAATTGTTGGAGCCAAGCAAGGCCGAGTAGGAATAAGTGGCATTGGTGGCGTTGGGGATGGCCGTGCCATTTTGATACCATTGGTAGTGCAGCGGCGGCGTGCCAGAAACCGACACCGACAGGGTGATGGGCGTCGTGGCATAGACCGTCACATTTGACGGCGTGATGTCCGAGACAACTTGCGGGACCTGGGTCAAGGTCAGGTTGACGTTGGTAGCTGCCGGCCCGCCATAGAGATTCATCACGTTAACCATGTAACTGCCGGCTTGGCTGGGCTGCACATTGGTCAAAACCAGCGTGGCGTTGGTGCCCCACGCAATGGAGTTGCCGGTGTTATCCGTCCATTGATAGGAAAGCGGCGCAGTGCCGGAGGCAGCAACGGTAAATGTTACAGTCGCCGCCTGATTGGTTGTCCAGTTGGAAGAAGGCTGAAGCGCGGTAATCAATGGCGCGACACCCGACGCGAGATAATGCGTCTGCACCTGGCCCGCGCTCAAGGCCTGGTTGTAAACCGCCACATCATCAATTCTCCCGATGAACTGGAGGTCATAGTTGGTGCCGCCATTGTTGTCCGACTGGCGGGCGCCAATGCTCAACGGGGTGGAGGAAGTCAATAAACCGCTGCCGGGCGCGATGGTGCTGCTCGCAACCTGATTGCCGTCCAGGTAAACATAGACGTGTCCGCCGGCCTCGTCGCACACGCCTACGACGTGATGCCACAAGCCGTCGTTCACCAGCACGTTGGCGCTGTTGGCGGCGCTGATCGTGCCCGCCGCATTGCGGACGAGGAATCGCAGCGCGCCGCTGGCACCGTTGCCAGTGTCGAGCACGAATTGCTCGCCGCCGTTACCGTAGCCGAGCGCGACAATCGCGTCGCCGCCGTTTAAGTAGAGATACTGGGTGATCCAGGCTTCCACGCTGAATTCCGCGTTGCTGCCGTTGGGCGCGCTGAAGTTGAGATAGCTGGGAACATGGCCGGCATAATCGTTGTTGGGCTGGTAATCGCCAAACTCGACAGCAGTTTCGGTGGGGTCGCTTTGCACCGAGTTGAGCGAATCGTAACCCGGCAAGCCCAGCGTGACGTTGGTATAAGTGCCATTGTTGCCGCCGACGTAATCGTAAGCCGTCGTGCCGCTGGCTTCGTCCAGCCGGAAGTAGGCGGAGGGACCATCGGACAATACGGTTGCCGGGAACGGCGCGGTCGGGTCCGCCAGCACAGCCACGGAGATGGGCGTAATGGAAGTAGTGCTGACAGTATTGCTCACCAAGCAACTGTAAGTGCCGCTGCTTTGCAGATTGGTCAGCGTGAAGCTTGAGTTCGTCTCTCCGGTAACGGGGTTGCTGTTCAAGCTCCATTGATAACGAATCGGTGCTGCGCCGGCCGCCGATATATGTAAAACCGGACTGGCGCCGGCAAAAATGTTCATCTGCGCCGGTGATTGTTGCACGACCGTCGGCGGCCCATAGACGGTTATGTTCACGACGGAGCTCGTGACGCTGCCGCCGGAATTTCTCGCCACCAAAACATAACTGCCGGCATTGTCGGTGGCAATGGGCAAGTAATTCAGGCTGGCATTGGTCTGGCCGGCCACCGGCGATCCACTTTGATACCATTGATAAGTCACCGGCGCGCTGCCGCGAAGGCTGACGGGGAGGGTCAAATTCTGGCCGGCATTGAGTGCAACGGATGCCAGCGGTTCCTGCCAGATATAAGGCGGCACGGAAGCGGCGGCGAACAAAGATTGAATCTGCGGAGGCGTCAACGCATTAGTCCAGAAAGCCACTTGCGCAACCTGGCCATCAAAGGTGCGAATCGTATTGGGGGTATTCTGGCTGGCGTAAGTGTATTGGCTGTCGCCGCCGATGAGAAGGTCATTGGTGTTGCCCACGATATTAGTGCCTGCGGGCACGTTGTTGCTTTTGGCCAACATGCCGTCCAGATAAAGATACGCATTTGTTCCATCGGAGACGCCGGCGGCCATGTGCCAGGTGCCGTCGTTGAAAGCAAAGCCGTTGGTCGCGACATCTGCCGGCGAGGCAAATTGCAATTCCGGACCAAGTCCGGGATTGAAATGATTCTCCCCTGCCGTTTGTCCCAATGCCAGGCGATAGGATTTGTCGCCGTGACCCAATATTTCCTGGAATCTTCCCGGAGCGTCAGCGGGACCCGTCTGGAACCAACTGACCACGGTTAATGGCATGGTGCCGGTGGGGTTCAGGCTGGACGGCAGGTTGCCGCCGCCCACGTCCACGCCGCCGAGCCAGCCGTTGAGAGCCACCGCCTTGCTGTTTGGACCGAAGCCGGCATAGGCGGGGCCGGCGACGCCAGGCGTCGTGCCGGGTTGATAAACACCGTTGCCTGCCGCGCCCGCCAAACCGTAGTTGTTGGCCACCGGGAATGTTCCGCTAGGATAACCGGCGTTGACATTGGTTTGCGGATCGCTCAAACGGTAATAAAGTATGGGATTGTCGGCCAGCACCGCATTGGTATAAACGCTGCCGAAGGTGGCGTTGGTGCCATAGGCGGTTTGGAAATGGTTCTGGATGCTGGTTTGCGTCAGCACGCTGTTGTAAATCGCCACGTCGTGGATCGTGCCAATGTAGGAATTGCCATAGGAGGCGGAGACAGCACTGCCGGAACCAATCATCAGCGGAGTGGTCGGATCCACCACATACCTCTGGCCGACGGCGTTGGCCGGGCTGGTTTTCGATACGCAAAGGACGCCATTGGTCCAGATGGCTTCGGTCGTGCCGTCAAACGTCGCCACGACATGAACCCATTGGCCGACCGTAAAGCCCTTGTGTGCGTTGTAAGCGCTCGTGTCCAGTTCGCTGGCCTTGCTCTGGCCGTTGGTGGACTGGGTCAACAAGAAGATATAATCCTGATATTGCCCCAACTCGACGCCCGCGAAGCCGGTGCCCAAGCCGCCGTAATAGGGGTTGTTGGTATTGGGACCGCCCGTGTTCAGATTCACGGTGCCACCTTGGCTGACAATGTCGCCCAAGGCGCTGGCCGTCGTTCCAATTTTGAGCCATGCCTCGATGGAGAACGGCGGATTCAGCGCCAACGCCATATTGGCGACGCCGTTGGTGTTGCGCGGAACAACGACGTATTGTCCGGGGGCACCCTGGCACACCATGGCCTGGCTGCCATCATAGGGATAGGTAATTGCGTTGGCTTGGACGATATTATTGGTGAGATACCAAGTGCTACCTGAAGGCTGATACCAAGCTCCATAATACCCGTTGCCTGAGGTTCCAAGGCTGCCCAAGTTGTTAGCGGTGAGATTCAACGGCTGCGGCGGTGCAACTGTCTCATTCAATGGCCAATAGCCCACGGGATTGAGTCCCACGACGGCATTGGAATAGGTTGATTGGGCTTGCGCCCCCGGGCCGGCGCAAAGAGCCAAAGCTCCCAACGCCACGCTGATTAATACTCGTTGATTCATACTTTTTTGGTTTGTCTTGCTGTTTTTGTTTTTTGCCTGTCTTGGACTACTACTGTCTGTTCGCGCTGAACGGACTTGTTGGCGCGGGCACGCCATCGTCCAGCCCTGCATATGCGGCGTGCATTTGCTGGGCGGATGAACCGGGCAGTTCGTTCAAAATTAAATGCTGCTCAATGAGCATCGGAACAAACGATGCAATAAAGTTATGCCAAACGCGTGTCTTAAAAGTTACGCTTTGGCAAAGATCAAGTCTTAAAAGCAGCCGCAGAGTATGCGTCTGAAGATAACACCTTTTCACAACTTGCAAGGTTCCCACCAAGGCGGCTTCTCTGGCAGAGGAATCTTTTTGTGATTTCATAGGGAAAATTTAACTGCAATTTTCCGGGATCACAATAGACATTTTGCGCAAACTTGGTATGTTTTGCGCAAACAGTTGCTTTTGCGCAAACTAATTTACATGAAGACACACCAGCCCAGAATCGCCCTGGCACTGCCTGACTCGAAGCCGTGGGGAATTACGCGCTTCTTCAATGGAGTCAACGATTATGCAAGCATACATAAGGGCACCTCCGGAAACTCGGAGATGAAAAGTGAAAGAATAATTGGGGCCACGATTGAAGCCGCAGCGGATAAAATTTAAGATTGGCGACATGAAAACTCACCCGACCGCCCAGACCTTTGGGTGCTTTGATGTGGAGTTGCGCGTGCAATGGCTGGACCAAGGGCGACCCGTTGAGCCGCTTGGATACGGTCATCGAATGGGAAGGTTTCCGCCCGCTCTTGGTTCAGGCGCTGGCCAAACCGGTCAAAGGTCCGGGCGGGCGTCCGGCCAACGATCCCGTGAAGATGTTCAAGCTGCTGGTGGTGCAGCGCTATTACAATTTGTCGGATGAACAGACGGAATATCAGGTCAGTGACCGGCTGAGTTTCCAGAAGTTTGCGGGCTGGACGGTGGCGGACAAAGTGCCGGACGCCAATACGCTTTGGGATTTCCGCGAGGCGCTGGTGCGGGCGGACGTGTTCGAGAAACTGTTTGAACAATTCGCGCAGCAACTGCAAGCGCAGGGTTTGCTGGCACAGCCAGGCAAGCTGGTGGACGCGAGTTTTGTGGACGTGCCCCGGCAGCGGAACACCCGCGCGGAGAACGCGACGATCAAGGCGGGCGATGTGCCCGAGGCCTGGGCCGAAACGCCCGCCAAGCAGCAGCAGAAGGACGTGGACGCGCGCTGGACCAAGAAGAACGCGGCGGTGCATTACGGTTACAAGAACCATGTGAAAGCGGACGCCAAAAGCAAGTTGCTCGAACGCTACGCGGTCACCGATGCCAGCGTGCATGACTCGCAGAAGCTGGCGGAGTTGGTGGCGACAGCGGACGGTGCAGTCTATGCCGACAGCGCCGACCGCAGCGCGGAAGCCGAAGCGATGCTGGCACAGAAACAAGTGACCAGCCAGATCCATGAGCGGGCGTATCGCAACCGTCCGTTGACCGACGAACAGAAAGAAAGCAACCGGCAGAAGTCAAAGATTCGGGCGCGGATTGAACACGTATTCGGATTTATGAGCCAGTCCATGAAAGGATTTTACCTGCGCTACATTGGGCGGCGGCGGAACGCGGGGGCAATTGGCTTGATCAACCTGATTTACAACCTCGCCCGATACGAACAGATCGTGCGATTGAAGCTGCTGCCACGGATCGCCGCCTGAAAAACGAAGATTGAAACCAGAAACAACCGAAAACCAATCCACCCCGGACGATTGAAGTCAGAAATCACCAACAAAAGCAGCCGCCATGAAAACCGCCACACCAAAAACTGAACCATCACCCTCAACTCAACTCCGAAAAGCAGTTTTCGGAGGTTCCCTTGTATATTTTGCGCAAGCGATTATTTTTGCGCAAAGCAACTTAATTTTATTTTACAAGAAAACACGCCAACTCAAAATCGCCCTGGCGTTGCCTGACTTAAAGCCGTGCGGAATTACGCGCCCCAAAACACCAAACGCGACGAAACATCAATGCAATATTAGTTAATAAATCACCTATCGGCTGCCAAGCATTTTTGATAGTTGTGTCGCGAGGATTTCGAAGCCGGAACAATGTGTGCGAGCAAACCCGGACAAAGTTGGAAGGTCACTGGCACGCCTCTTCGCAGCGTCTCGTCAAGTCTGTTACGCGTGGCGACCGCGCAACGCGGGATGAATTGCTCGAAAACCCGCTGCCCGCTTGCCTGCGGCTGCAGATTAACGGCGCGGCAATGCCTCTGGACCTCTCAAAACACCAATGTGTCAGCGATTAACTACGGCGAGGTTATGATGTAAAACCGATTCGGATGTGTCGTCGCATCCGGATCGGTGAAAACCACGTTATCGCCCCCGAAAGTCCCGGAGCCGATAATCTGCCATTCCGAACGGGGCACGCCGGGATTGTCGGAGGCCAGCACCTGGTAGGTTTGACCAACTGGTCCGGAAAAAATCAAATGAAAGCCGCCCGGATCCAGAAACATCTGCCCACCGATAATTCGAGGCGCCTGATAAATGACAGTCAGGGTAGCCGGGGCGCTGTTGGTGGATCCTCCCGCGCTGGTTACCATCACGGAATAGCTGCCGACGTTGGACGGGCCGACCGAAGGGATATTTAAGATGCTATTGGTCTGGCCGGACAAGGCATTGGTTCCGAGATACCATTGGTAAGTCATCGCGGTGCACGCCATGGCGTTGACGCTGAAGCTAGCGCTGGTGCTGGCGTTATTCGTCAGGCTGCCGGGCTGGCCGAGAATTTCCGGCGGCCGGGTGTCGGCCACAAAGACCCAGTTCGTTGAATAAGCCGAACTGCCCGTGCTGTCGGTCACGGTGATGATGACACGATTGCTGCTGCCAGCGGCCAGCGGCGTGTCGCTCGGCGGCGTTTGTGTAATGGTCAGCGGGTTAGTCAAGACGTCGCTCACCTGGATGTAATTGGTTCCGGTCACATCAATCATCGCGGCGGAGCAATTGTTCGAGGCGTTTAAGATGAGGGAACCAAAACTTCCGGTCACCACCGGCACGACTTGGAAAAAGTCGCTTAAGTCATGAACGACGGCGCTCCGGCCATCGACATAATTATAGCCGTTATTCTGCGCGTCCACCTCGCCCGCCGGGATGGAGTTGGTCTGGTAGGCAAGGCCGAAAACTTCGTCCATGGTCTTGAGATCCGAAGCATGGCTGTAAGGCAGCGTGCTGGCGTAGGCATTGCCCTTGGCCATGGGCGAGATGATCACAAAGGGCATCGTGGTGTTGGTGTCATCGGTGCTTTCAGTTTCATCGGCCCAAATGATAATCGCGCCATGGTCTTTGTAAGCCTGCGAAGCCATGATCCGGGGAATGGCGATGGACAGGAAATTATCTCCAGCCGCTATGGCTGACTGGTCGCCGGTGTAGGTTGTGCCATGGTAGGTAAAGCCACCGGGCATCGCGTTGTGCATTTCGTTATAAAGGTCGGGCGTAATCCAGTTGTAACGGCCGACGTTATTGTTGGCCAGGTCGGTCCAGAAGTTCGTGAGCGGATAGCAGTTTCGGTTTTGGGTGTCGGTGAAGAAGGTCATGGGATTGTGTTTCACGGCGTAACTATACAAGGTGCTGCCATTGTAGGGATTCACCGTCACGCCCGAACCGGACGCGCTGATGGTGGAAGATGAAGAGTATTGCAGATCTTCCTGATAGGTGCGCCAAGGGATACTCGCAGCCGTCAATTGCCCCGAGAGATGCATAACGCCACTAAACAGGTTATGCGCGCCGGTGCTGGGATCGCTGTCGGTGCGAATGCCAAAGTCGGTTCCCGCTTCGTCCCAGATGTAGTTCGGTTCGGAGGGATGTTCGCCCACCGCCACGCTGTAATAGTGCGTCGCGTATGCCACTTGCGCCGCGTTGGAGTTGCCCGGCGTAATCAAACTGTTGAAAAACGGGCAGGCCGGATTGCCCAGCAACTGCTGCGGCGAACCAGTCGGGTTGCCCTGCACGAAGTCGTGATTTTCCATCGGGATGATGAAAAAGGTTTTAATAGATTGGAGGACCGTCAATGCAGGCGAATTGGTAATCGTAACGTTTACCACGCTCGACGTGCTGCTCGCTCCACTACTGTCTGCGGCTACCGCCGTCAGGGCGAACGAACCGGCGAAGACATTGGCCGTGGTGAACGTGTAAGGGGCATTGGACTCATTCACCAGCCGGGTGGAACCCAGGTAGAACGCAACGTTGGTGATCGCGCCCCGACCGCCGGCCACACCCGCCGTGAGCATCAGCTTCGCGGGCGCGCCGTAGCTGGCACCATCCGCTGGATTGGTCAACGTCACTGCCAGCGGCGCGGCATATACCACCGTCACGTTCACAATATCAGAAGTTACCGATAGTCCGCCGTCGTCATTGGCTACGACAGTCAGCGCATAGGTGCCCGCCGGAACGTTCGTCCAGATTAGACTGTAGGGAACATTGGTTATGCTCCCCAAATCGGTATCATTGGCAAAGACTTCGACATTTGTAATGGTCGCCCCTAAATCAGAGGTATCCACTGTAATCGTGAGGTCGCTCCCGGGCGCAATGGAGGCGTTGTTGGCCGGCGAAGTGATGCTGGCATGTGGGCCGGAGGGATTGCCCACTGAACCGTAAACGCCGAAGCCCGAGTTCGTAGCCACCGTGGCCCAACTTGCCCATATCCAACCGGGAGACTGGACGCCAGATTGAATCCTCGCTTCATCCATCGTGCCTTTGAACAAAAAGAAGTGATCGGTCGCCATGCCCAGGAGCACATCGTTGGTCTTGGAAAAGTTGGCAAGAATAGAACCGCTCGCCACCTCGCTGCCATCCACATATACCTGAGCGGCGTTGGCCGTCGTATCCACCACGGCGGTGACCAGATGCCATTGTCCAAAAGTTACGGCTCCAGCGGCACTACCAACTGCCATGCTGCTGCTTCCATTGCCGGTGATAAAACGAAGAGCTCCGTCAGTGGTGTTGTAATTGTTCACGTTCATCGCAAATCCGTTTTCAGTCCCCCCACCGGGCTTGCTCGCCCAGATTGTCTGGATATTGGGGGCGGATGGAGAGATATTAACCCAAGCCGAAAGCGTGAACGAATTACTCAGGTTGAGCGGTCCTGCATCAATATAATCGGAAGTGCCATTAAAACTTAAACCTGCGCCGATATATCCAGCCGCTGAACTGCCCGCCACACCGTTGGTGGCCGAATTTTGCAGCGTGCTGTCCGCAAATGGAAAGCCGGTTTGGTTCAGGTGCCAGACCAAATCGAAATCCGGCGAGTCGCTTTCAGCCGAAGAAACCAGCGGCACGAACGTGGTGCTGACGTCGCCATCCGCCGTGATGGTATGCATGGCGAAACCCAGTTGCCCGCCATTCGGCAGCCAGCTTGTCGTCGGCGCGACATGAATGGTCAGTCCGTTCCGCGTAAAGACCCGTCCGTTGTGCCAATGTCCCGCCAGCAGATGTTTGATGCCCAAACTCGCCAGCAAATTGGATTCGCTCTGGTCGTATGGCGGATTCACCGTCCAATAAGGATTCGAACTGGGGAAACCGTTATCAAGATAAAGCGGGATGTGTTGCGCCGCAATGAGCACATTGGTGGTTCCCCCCTGCTGACTCAACCAGTCTAACATGGTTTGGGATTCCGCCGCCATCCCGGCGGAAAGCGGTTGCACGGTTCCTGAATTGAAATCATCATAGTTGCCCAGCAGCTCGGAATCCAGCATCAGAACCTCTACATTTTTGACCTGAAACGAGTAATAATCCGGGCCAAACAGATTCCGCCATGACTGGAGGCTATTGGTATCATTGCTGATATCATGGTTGCCTGGCAGATAATAAACCGGGGCTGCGAGACCTTGTAAGATGGTTTTAGCCTGTTGCCTCTGGCTTGAATCCTCACCCACGTCGCCGGAAACAATCACGGCATCCGGATTAAGCGTATTGACCATCTGCACCGCCAAGGCCAGATTTGCGGCGGCATCGGGAGCCTCGGCAACCCCCAGGTGAGTGTCGCTGATTTGGGCGAGCCTGACGGTGTTGGTAGCCGAATCAGGGGTGGAAGCGCCGACAAATCCCGGCATCAAAAAGCTTTCTTTCCAAACGATGCCGTTGGTGTTCGAAGCCTCAACGTTTGTCAGCGCCGGATTGCCCCAGTAAGCTGTAATGTAATCATTGGGGCTTGAAATCAATGGCACTTGCACCCAAACCAGGGACTCGCCGGTCGGATTCCATTGTTCAATCTCGTAGGGCAGCGCTTGCAAGTTGGTCGAGGCGGTGAATTGCAGATCAGCGCCAATTGACGAGGCAAACTGGTCGTAGGAAAATCCGGGAACATTGGTGCTCAGGCGGACCAATACCGGAAAATTTGTCAGCGCTTCTCCCTGAGTGTATCCAGCAAAGGTGATCTTAAGGCTTGAACTAAACTTTGTCGGATCCAGCACCGGCAGTGGATCAACGACCTGAACCGTGACCGGGTCCGAGATAGCGCTGAAGCCCTTATCGTCGGCTACATGCGCGCTGAGGCTGAAAGCACCGGCGGGAACATTGGTCCAGTTGAAGACGTAAGGAGCGTTGGTGGCGCTGCCCAATAGGGTGGCGCCCTCGTAAAAGGCCACATTTGTCACCGTTCCAGCACTCGACGCCGCTGAAGCAGAAATGAGAATGTCTGCCGGTGCCAGGAAATAGGCGTTGTCAGCCGGACCGGTGAAGTTCACCGTTGGCGGGCCGGATGGATTGTAGGCGCTGATACTGAGGTTATCAATTGCCAGCATTTGTTCGGGGTTGTCTCCGGTGTTGTTGTCATCAGGCCAGCGCAAGTGCAACACGCCATTGTTGGTCAGGGGAGTGGCAAAAGTGATGTTCACCGGACCGCTGCTCATCGTCGTGCCCTGGGTATAGTTCGGCAGACAAAGCCCGTTTGGAGCAGGAACTCCGTTTACCAGGGCGGCATTGCCGGCCACGCCGACTTCCGTCCAATTCGAAGCGCTATTGGTGTCAGTCGTGCTGTAGAAAAAATAATAGCCGGGCAACTCGGTTTCTTCGGTCGTTATGGTGCCGCCGCTTTGAATGATGCCGTTGGTCAGACACTTGCAATCATAACTCAGGGTGATGCCATAAAGGGTTGTGCCGGTGTTGTTGATCAAGCTTAACTCGATCACCTGGGCGCCCGAGCTGGCCGCGTCCGAGCCCAGCGCCCGGTCGCCGGGACCATCCCAGCAGCCCACATTGAACAAGTGCGCGCCGCTGCTCACTACTGCGCTGCCGGCGTTCCAAATCGTCAGCGTTTGCGTGTTGATCGTGGCCGCGGCAATGCCCGTGGCATTGATCGGGTTCGCCGCGGTATAAGTGCCGGTGGATCCCGGGATTGCCATGGAAGCGAAACCCGCAGGCAAAGTCGTTCCGGAGGATCCGATCCCGTCAAAATTCTGGCTGTAAGAACCGGTAAAGGTGGTCGGGGCCGACGAAGCGCTCATGGCGAAAAGGATACTGACATAAACGATCGCCTTGAGAAGCAAGTGTAGCGTTGTTTTCATATCTCTCGTCACTTCGTGGGCTTTGCGCCAATCGTCACCCGTTTGCCAACGTAGCGGACAATTCTGCAGATTGAGTTTCGGCGATACCATTTCCATTTCCTTATTCGTTTAGGTTAAATTTCAGTTTTTGTAAATAAAGCTCGACTAAGGAACCACTGATTTAATC
>DMQW01000171.1:0-2318 GCA_003455565.1 Limisphaerales bacterium | reverse complement strand
TTAAATCAGCGCTTCCCTAAGGCGTGGCATTGGGCAACGGCACAAATTCAGTGCTTACATCGCCTTCAGGGGTGATGGTGTGCATGGCAAAACCCAATTTTCCGCCGAAAGGAAGCCAGCTGGTGGCGGGAGCCACATGAATGGTAATTCCGTCCTGTTCAAAGACCTTTCCGATGTGCCAATGACCGACCAGCAGATGTTTGACACCAAGCTTGTGCAGCAGATCCACTTCACGCCGGGCGTAGGGTGCATTTATGACCCAATAGGCGTTTTTGTTGGGAAAGTTGTTGTCAAGGAACAAAGGAATATGTTGCACCGCAATAACCACTTTGCCGTTGGTTGTTCCTGCCTGCTGACCAAGCCAGTTGAGCATCTTTTGAGATTCCGCTTCCATCTCCGGCGGCAAAGGCGGAAGAGTTTTCCAATTCCCCCATTTTGCATAGTTGCCCAACAGCTCAGAATCAATCGCTAATACTTCAACATATTTAACCTGAAAATGGTAATAGTCCGGTCCAAACAGTTTTCGATAGCTGGCAAGATCATTGGTGTTATGAACGTCATGGTTGCCCGGCACATAATAAACCGGAGCGGTCAGATTTTTTAAGATCGTCTTCACCTGCTCCCGTTCCTTCTCATTTTCTGCAATGTCGCCGGAAACGATAACGGCATCGGGATGGCGCGCGTTAATCATCTTTACCGCCTGCCGCAAATTGGCAGCCGCCTGCGGAGAATGTTCTTCGCCCAGGTGTGTATCACTTAATTGGGCAATCGTCACATTATTGGTATTGGAACTGCCTGCGCCAAACAAGAAGATCGCACAGGAGGCTAAAATGGTCAGGAAAATAAATCGGAATTGTTTCATATCTTTATGGGCAAATATCGCTCAAGTTGTTTAATCCTTCATGATCAATTGTAAAAACCACCGATTGCCGTTCTTCAGAACGAATGATTTTCACCTCGAAGATCGTATCGAAATCGCCGCTCGGCCAATCGGGAACCTCCTGCGGATTTCCCCCGTTTGTCTTAACCAATTGTTTTACGAAATGGTCCAGTAACGTATGCTCCCAGGCGACAAAAACAGTGGCGTTGGCGTATTGCTCTTTTTGAAGTTCGGTTTCAAGACCGGAAATTTCTTTGAAGCCGAATTGCGTATTAACCGGCAGGCCGCAGCGAATGGCCGTCGGTTCAATGGTCGCAAGAGGACGGACATAGTAGTATCCATATAATTTTTGCGTGGGATTGCATGTAAAAATAAATTGTGGGGACCCATATTTTGCAAGTAATACCTTGGGCAACGCCAGGGCACGATTGAGGCCGCGACCATTGAGCTGCCCCAACTGATTGGTCGGTATTTCACCGTGCCGGATGCAGACAATCGTTTCCACGCTTTGTCCGGGAGCGTTCGTTAAGCTTTGAGCGTCAACCCGGGTAAAACCCACAAGTAAAATAGCGGCAAAAATGTATTTGAAAAATCGCCACAGCGCATCGCTTCCACGCCCCTTTGAGAGATTGAAATCCGGAGCGGCTTCTTTTCGAAAGTCGAAATTTGTCTTCGATCTCATAATTAATGTTTTAAATTTTAACGCATTTTATTTGAACATTTTAAGGCGCTGGCGTAACCGTGACGTTATCAAACGTGGCAGTATCCAGCATCGTGTTATCTTTAGATGAAACGGCCAGTCCGATCCATGCGTTGGTGGACATGGCCACCGTTTGAGTGCCCATCAAGGTCCAACTTGTCCCATTACTGGAATAGTAAGCCGTCAAACTGCTGCCGTTCCGGTTAAGCTCCAGCCAACAGGGCACACTGATGCCACCGGTATGATAAAAGGTGCTGCTGCCGCCGGCGCTGGTTCGACCTTGGAATCAAACGTCGCGCTTGTGCTGAAAAAATATTCCTTGGTAATATGCTTTAACCTTTACAAGCATCCCGATATTTAAACCGACTTGCATAAATTTTTGTCACGGTTGAAAAGGAACAGTCCCCGAAGCGCCGGATGCACGATGAGCTACCCAGATAACATCCGGATTAAAGAGAATATTGCCGTTCCAGCCGCCGCTCGGGTCGCCATTTATTGTAGGAGTTGAAGCAGTAATAGCCCAATTCTCAAGGGGAAATATACCTGGCATCTGCCAATGGCGAATTTCCGCATGCCCATCAGCGAAGGCAAAGGAACAGCCGTTATTATGCACTTTGCCAGGAATACTAATAAACTTGGTGGATGCAGCACTTGTTGGCATCACCACCGAAAAGGTGGCGTCATTCATGCTGTTTGGGTGTTTTTCCGTCAGAACAAACAAATCCGATGGTCCCGGAT
>DMQW01000409.1:2138-2894 GCA_003455565.1 Limisphaerales bacterium | reverse complement strand
AGCGGCCACGGCGGGAAATAAAAAAAAGGCCCCGCCGTTCACCTGGCGCGTTTGCCGGTTCCAGTCGGTCGTAAAACACCCGCGCATCCGCACCACATTGCCGACCATGCCGCCCGCCAGGGCCGACGCCGACATTTGCGGCAGCGGGCGCGCGTCCTCGCCCCGCACCGTCAGTTTTCCGTCCGGGGTGAGCAGCGTCATCTCGGAGTTGGAAACGGCGGTGACCACTCCATGTAGTTCGACATATTCGGCGTCCAGGCTGCCGTTCATCAATTGATCCCGCGTCGGGCGGATGGGTTCGGGCATCGCCGCGCTCCCCAGAAATTTTGCGGTGCCCGCCAGGATGATCGGTGAAAAATCTCCCGAACCGGTCCGGCCTTCGACTTCCCAAAATTGTCCCATGGCGGGCTGATCGGCCGAATCGGCGGCGGAAAAACTAATGAAGACTCCGCCGGACGCGTCCTGTAAAACCAGCGAGGTCGAAGTGGCGGCGATCACCACGCCGGTGATTTTTGCCGGAATGCCCAGACTGGCCGGTTCGGGCTTGAGTTGCCGCACCTGCGTCACCGTCGTCAGCAAATCATTGGTGGAAAAACTGCGGGCACTTTCCTGCGCCGCCGGGTAAATGTTCAATTGCGCCGCACTCGGAACGATCAGGCCGGCAAATTTCCCTTCCCCGCCGGCGTGTGAAAATTCGCAAATTCCTTCCACCCGGATTCGCCGGTGCCGCAGGTTGGTGGCCAGTAACGCCGCCCC
>DMQW01000409.1:0-2078 GCA_003455565.1 Limisphaerales bacterium | reverse complement strand
GGTTGGTGGCCAGCAACGCCGCCCCATCAAGAACCGTGACCGGCAAGTGATTTCCGCGCTCAACCAAATCCATCTCCAAGTTTCCCTGCCCTTCGCCGGCAAACGCCACTTCGCCCTCCAGTTGGATCCAATGATTCCGGCTCCGATCCGTCAGCGCCTCGTCAAAAGTTTCCGGCGCGGGAACGGCTCGGGTTGTTCCCGGCTCAACCGTGCATGAAATCGTCGGTCGCCCTACCTCCAGCCGGCTGCCGTCGTCGGAGGTCAAATAAAATGTATAAACACCCGCGTCGCGAATTTTAATGAAGCCGTTAAATACCAGTGCCGTCTGTTCCGTCCGCGCGCGGTAAGCCAGACTAAAATTTGTTGCCACCCCGGTCGCCACCGGAGTGAGACCGGCAAAGTCGGGCAGCAAACTCCAGTCGCCGTTGTAAGCGGCAAAGTCCAGGCCGGATTGAAATTCATCTGGAACCGCGCCCGGTTTCGGTTTTCGACACAGCAGATCTCCCGAAACTTTCTGGCGCAACCCGCCGGGGCCGGCGTATTCCAAACTCAAAGCGGAATCGGATCCGCCATTAAACCACTCCAGACAAATTGGCTGAAGACCCGCTTCCAAAAAAATACTGCCCGCCTTGAGCAGCGCGGAATGGCGGCGATCATTATTCACGACCGCCTGGGGAATCTGGATGCCAAAACGGCCCCGGGCAATGGAGCAATTGGTTCCCTTCACGGTCACCTGGTCGCCGGCATTAATCGCATCCTCTAACGCCGGCAGTTCGAGCAGCACCGTCGCGGTTTTATCCTGGAGGACCAACATCCGCCGTTCACGGGCAACCGCACAAACCACCCCGGCTACCTGAAACGATCGAATTGCGCCACCGTGTGCCGTCACTGCGGATTGCAATTCGACCAACGACATGACGTTGGAACTCAAGGAGGCTTGCGCCAGGCCGGTCGTTGCGAACAAAACCGCAACCGAGCAGCACAACCACATTTTCCAGAGATTTTGCACAAGTGTTTTTTTCGGGCTGGCCATCAGCATCTTACCAAGGCGCTGCTCCGTCAAGCGTCTCCATGCCCCATGGCGGAGAAATCGCTCGGATGGTGATAGGAACTCTTCAGAAACCCGTATACGCGATGTCGCCGTTGGTATTAACGTGCAGGGCGAACAGAAAGAGCCGGGTAAAACCGGAAGACCGCGCCGCGTCCTGCGTGGCGGTGCCGGGCGCATAAAAATCTTGCCCAACGTATAATCCCTCGGTGGAAGCATAAGCACCCAGGGGCTTGATTACCGCCAATATCCACCCAGCGACAGCAAACAAAATGTATGCCCACCGCGACGTTTTATCCAAAGTGCCGCTTTTGAACATCGGTTTTTACAAACTATCTGAATTGCAATGTGCGTCAACCCACTTCCTGCCTGTTCAAACTGGAACGACTCAACCATCCGCCCGCGATCATGCCCCCATCTTCGGCGCATAATCTTTGGAGATGGCAGGTGACCTCATCGAGGCCAAGCTCCCAAATTAATTGCCCAAGTGCCGGGAGTCGTTTTAGACGCAGAAATCTTTTCGGAGAACTCCTGGCGAAGTTGCAGGGGCGCTGTCAACCGAATGTCGCTCGATGAGGCACCGATTTCGATTTGATACTCACCTGGGTCCGCTTGCCATTAATGACCGGCAACATCAAAGTAAGCCAGGTCGCGTGGCGTAAGCTTGAACTGTACGGTCTTCGTTTCGTTGGGGTTAAGCGCTACCTTAGTGGCTGTCTGAATAATCGAGTTTTTCGGATTGGCGTTAGGATTCTGCTGGTCTGCTGAATGGCCACAGAAAGAATCGTGAAGGATGCGTTGACATCCAACTTGGATTCAGGCGGCCAATTTTAAGCGCCGCTTCAGTTGGGGCGTGAAAACGCCATATATGACTCCAGTCTAACGGATGCCCCATGGGCTTACCTCAAACCAATGCTCCCCAAACCCGCCCAACGCGGCCGCCCGCCCACGGATCGGCGGCGCATCCTGGATGCCATCCTTTACGTCGTCAAGTGTGGCCTTCGTGACGGTAGCTGCCCACCGGATCGCG
>DMQW01000367.1:425-4223 GCA_003455565.1 Limisphaerales bacterium | reverse complement strand
TATAAGAGACAGGGGCAGCGCGGTGATGATGATGAACGGGTCAAGCCAGCTTTGGAAATTAACCACCAGCAGGAAATAAATCAGCACAATCGCGCCGACCAATCCGATGCCAAGACCTAAATAACTTGAGCGCATCGTTTCGGCCTGGCCGCGCACGATGATATCGCTGCCGTGCGGCAAATCTTTTTTAATCTTTTCGACGAGCGGCTGAATGTCATTCAAAACACCGCCGAGGTCGCGGCTAGCCACATCGCCGTAAATATCAATGACCGGCATCACGCCGTAATGCGAGATGACCGGCGGCACTTCGACCCGTTTGAAGCTGGCGACGTTGGCGAGAATTTGCGCGCTGGCTGCGCCCGGCAGACTGGCGCTGACGGGCATGGCGTTGAGTTGTTGCACCGAATCTATCGCATATTCCGGCGCACGAACATTGATGAGATATTGGATGCCGACATTGGGATTGAGCCAGTAGGCCGGCTGCACCTGACTGCTGCCGCTCAATCCGAGTAAAATAGAATTCGCCACGTTTTGTTCGGTCAAGCCAAATTCGGCGGCTTTGGAACGGTCAACGGAAATGCGGAACTGCGGCAGGTTGTTCGGCTGCTGCACGCGCACGTCCACCGCGCCGGGAACTTTTTTGATTTGTTCCGCCAGGCGCACCGCGAGTTCGCGGTTTTTGACTTGGTCGCGGCCAACAATTTGCACGTCGAACGGCGCCGGCAGACTGAAATTGAGCGTCTGGCTCACAATGTCCGCCGGCAAAAAATAAAACATCGTGCCGGGAAATTCGCGGTTCAAGCGCCCGCGCAACTGCCGGACGTGATTTTCCGTCGGCGCGTGACCGGGCTTGAGCGAGACGAGAATGTCCGCGTCGCCGGGGCCGATGACGCCGCTGGTGTTGTAACTCAAATTGATCGAGGAATTCGGGATGCCGATGTTGTCGAGGATGCCGCCGAGTTCGTCCGCCGGAATTTCGTGGCGGATGACGCTATTGACCTGGCCGGCCAGACGTTCGGTTTCCTCGATGCGCGTGCCGGTCGGCGCGCGCAGGTGCAGCAAAAATTGCCCGGTATCCACGCCGGGAAAAAAGTTTCTGCCGAGCGTTTCCGTGAGCAGCCACGAGCCGACACAAAACGCGAGGAAGAAAATGGCAAAAGAATTGCGATGTTCAAAGCAGCTCGCGAGCAAGGCGCGATAGCCGTTGCGGAAACGATCAAAACCGTTTTCAAAAAGACGTTGAAAACGAATGAACGGCAAAAGCCAGACTGGAACCTTGGATTCGTCAATGTGTTCGCCGTGCAATTTGACATTGCGGTAAAGCCACATCACCAGCGTCGGCACGAGCGTGCGGGAAATGATGTAGCTGGCAAGAATCGCAAACACCACGGCTTCCGCCAGCGGCACAAATAAATAACGCGCGACGCCGGTCAGAAAAAACATCGGCACAAACACGATGCAAATGCACAACGCGGAGACGAACGCCGGCAGCACGATTTCCTGCGAGCCTTTGAGAATCGAATCTTCCAACGGCTGTCCCAGGGCCATGTGCCGGTGAATATTTTCGATGGTGACGGTGGCATCATCCACCAAAATTCCCACCGCCAACGCCAGACCGCCCAGCGTCATCAAATTGATGGTTTCACCCAGCGCGCTCAAAGCCGCGATGGAACAAAGCACGGCCAGCGGAATGGACAGCGCGATGATGAAGGTGCTGCGCCACGAGCCGAGAAACAGTAAAATCATCGCGGCCGTCAATGCGGCGGCAATGACGCCTTCCCGCAAAACGCCGTTGATGGCCGCGCGCACAAAGAGGGATTGATCGGCGAATTCCTTCACCTGCAAGTCCGGCGGTTCGGAAGCCATGACGTGCGGCAAAGCGGCCTTGACTCCGCTCACCACGTCGAGCGTTGAGGCATTGCCCGCCTTCATGATCGTCAGCAGCGCGCCGCGCACGCCGTCCTGACGCACGGCATTTTGTTGCGGCGTGTAGCCGTCATGAACCTGCGCGACATCGCTCAAATAAATGGTCGCGCCGTTGACGACTTTGATCGGCAAGTGATTCAAATCGTCAATCAAACGCGAATTGGAATCCACAAAAACACCATATTCCGTCGGCCCGATTTTGGCCGTGCCGCTGGGCAGAATGAGATTCTGGGCGTTGATGGCGTTCACCACGTCCTGCGCCTGAATGTTTTTGGCCTTGAGCGCGGGCAGGCTCAAATCCACTGAAACAATCCGGTTTTTGCCGCCGTAAGGCCACGGAATCATCGCGCCGCGCACGGTGGAAAGCCCGATGCGGACCTGATTAGCGGTCGCGTCGAATAATTCCTGCTCCGACATTTTCGGGCTGCTGAAACTGTATTGCAAAATCGGCACCGTGGAGGCGTTGTATTGAATGATCAACGGCGGCGTCATGCCCGGCGGCATTTGCTTCAAAACGGTTTGCGCCGAGGCCGTGATTTGCGCGACGGCGGAATCCACGGACGCGCCGGGCTGGAGAAAAACTTTGACCACCCCGATGCCGTTGTAGGAAGTGGACTCAATGTGCTCGATGTTGTTGACCGTCACCGTGAGGATGCGCTCGTGCGTGTAAGTGATGCGCTGCTCAAATTGCTTCGCGTCAAGGCCGGTGTATTGCCAGATGACGCTGACGACCGGGATGTTGATCGCCGGAAAAATATCCGTCGGCGTCCGCAGCAAAATAAGCGGCGTCAACAAAACCAGCAGCAGCGCGGCCACCACAAACGTGTAAGGCCGGCGCAGAGCCAACAAAACAATCCACATAAAGTTTAATTCATTAAAACCGGGTTCGGCGGCGGCTTGGGAAGCGCCTCATCGTGACGGGCCCTTGGGAATTTCCGCGCCAATCAAGGCAAATAGTCCCGCTTCGAGATGCCTCAGTATTTTGAGGTCGTTGTAAATTTTGGCGCGCAGCAAAAGCCCGACCACAAAGGCGTGAACCAACATGGCTTTGGTTTCAGGATCGCTCGCCGAAGCACTGCCGTCCTTGATCGCGTCGGCAATTGCGCCCGACAGATATTTGACAAACCGGTCAATCAAGTCCTGGGTTTCGAGACGGACCTTTTTGTCCTGGGTCGCCAGCTCTCCGCCCACGCTGGTATAGGGGCAACCGCAAACCCGGTGGTATTTCTGATGCCGCTGCTTCTGCGTTTTCCGGACGTAATCGCACCACAACAGCAGCCGTTTCAGCGGCGGATTCTGCCGGGAAAAAATGCGTTCGTAGTTCGGCTCCTTCAAACGCCAATGCACTTCGTAGGCGGCAACGACCAAATCCGTCTTGGTTTTGAAAAAATAATAAAAACTGCCTTTGTTGACTTTGGCCCGCTGGCAAATCTGCTCCACGCTGACCGAGCCGTAGCTGCTCTCGTGGATGAGATCAAAGGCCACCGACAAAAGTTTTTCTCTGGCATCACTGGTTCGACCCATAATTTTATCGCGGATTTCCGGCGACGCGGCGCACGATAACTTATTTATACAACCGGTCAACTATTATTTGAACCCGACTGGCGTGACTTCGCTTTTTCGGGCCGTGTGAGGTGTTAGTCAGCGCGCCAGTTCGCAGGCATCCCTCATGCCAACGCCGCCGCGCCGCTAAATTTTTTAAGTCAGGCCGGGTCTGCTTGCCCCAAATGCCCCCGCCCATTCCCGATGCTTGACCCCTTCCATCCCCAAGAGGTCTTCGCTCAGAAATAGTTAGTGGTTTTTAAGCCTTTGGCGACTCTGCGAGGCCAGAGTTTTTTTTGGTTGGTGTTTTTTACATGGCGCGTTTTGTTT
>DMQW01000367.1:0-150 GCA_003455565.1 Limisphaerales bacterium | reverse complement strand
TTTTTACATGGCGCGTTTTGTTTTAAGCCGGTGCCTTCCATATCTCACCGTAGCCCGCTTGCTGCTACGCCATTTTTCTTAAACTTTTTATTCCCGCTGGCACGAGACGTTTTTTTCCGGCGACGAAGCGCAGGGGCCACGCCAGCGACC
>DMQW01000368.1 GCA_003455565.1 Limisphaerales bacterium | reverse complement strand
CAGAGCGTGACCATTGATTGGACACTTCGAGAAAACGCCCGCGCGCAAATCCGTGTCTTGGTTCGTCGCATTCTCCGCAAATACGGCTACCCACCAGACAAACAAGAAAAAGCCACACAGACAGTTTTGGAACAGGCGGAGTTGCTCGGCGCGGAATGGGCGGAAGGTATTTGACGAGGGCAATTGCGCGCGGGGTGACGCTCTCGTCCAATTTTCTTTCCGGCCGGCTGGAGACGGATGCCATTGCGCTGCATGGCGACTAACGGTATCAGCCCTGCGGCTGGACGGCACCACTGGCGCGGGTGGTGGATTTGAAGACGTTTCAAAACCAGACGGCCAAACCCAGGTGCCTGAATGAAAAACTCTGGCATGAAATGTTGTGCGGCAAGACGCTCAACTTAAGAAGTCTTTTTCGCCCTAAAACCACGCCGGCAGGTTTGTTTTCCGTGTTTTGAAGCCGGTGCGCACGATGCACCTCACATTTTAATCTTCGTCCGCGCTTGCGTTCGTTTCATGGCAAATTAAACTCCGCGCCCGATGGTGAACCTGAACTCGCTCAACCCGCAGCAGCGCCTGGCCACCGAGACCATTCGCGGTCCGGTGCTGATCCTCGCCGGGGCGGGCACGGGCAAGACGCGCGTCATCACCTTCCGCATCGCGCACATGGTGGATCGCGGCATCGCGCCCGGCCACATTCTCGGCGTCACGTTCACGAACAAGGCCGCGCGTGAAATGCAGGGACGCGTGAACAAACTGCTTCCCAATTCAAAATTAAAAATTAAAAATTCAAAAACGGAAAATCGTCCGACCATCTGCACGTTTCATTCTTTGTGCGTGAGAATTCTTCGCCAGCACATCGAGAAACTTGGCTACAAAAAGAATTTCGTCATCTACGACGAATCGGAACAATTGAGCGCGGTAAAAAAAATTCTTTCCAGCATTTCCGCGAAAGGCGAGAAGACCGATCCCGGCGCGGTGCTGGCGATGTTGAGCAAGTTCAAGAACGGCGGCGAAAATGCAAAAATCTTCGGTGACGAAAGCGTCCGCGCGCTGGCGCAGCACGTCGCCAAGCGCTACGAATCCGCGCTGCACGCCTGCAACGCGGTGGATTTTGACGATTTGATTCTGCTCACGCTGCGCCTGTTCAACGAGCATCCCGACGCGCTCGCAGCGTGCCGCGCGAAGTATCGTTACGTCATGGTGGACGAGTATCAAGACACGAACGCAGCGCAGTTTCAACTCGTCCACGCGCTCACGCTGGAGCATCGGAACTTGTGCGTGGTCGGCGATGATGACCAGAGCATTTACGGCTGGCGCGGCGCGGAGGTCGCCAACCTGCTGAACATGGAAAAATATTTTCCTGAGATCAAAGTCGTCAAGCTGGAACAAAATTATCGCAGCACCACGACCATTCTCAACGCCGCGAATGCCATCATCAAAAACAATGTCCGTCGCCGTGGCAAATCGCTCTGGTCGCAAAAAGGGACAGGCACGAAAATCCAGTTGCTGACATACGACCACGATGAAACCGAGGCGCGCGAAGTCGTGGCGCAGATCGAATTCAAACGGCTCGCGCACCACACCCGGTGGGAGGAATGCGCGATTTTGTTCCGCACAAACCAGCAGTCGCGTCCGCTGGAAACGGCGTTGCGCGCGGCGAACGTGCGTTATCATTTGATCGGCGGCCAAAGTTTTTTCGACCGGCGCGAGATCAAGGATTTCATCGCCTACTTGAAAACGTTTTTGAATCCGAACGACGACATCAGCCTGCTGCGCATCGCGAATGTCCCGGCGCGCGGCTTGAGCGACGTCACGATGGAACGCTTGCTCGGCGCGAGCCACGAGCGGAAGTGTTCCGTTTTCACCGCGATGAAAAATCCGCTGGTGACGACGACGTTCCAGACGAACACGCGCAAGAGCATCGAGGCGTTCGTGGAATTTGTGGAGCGGACGCAGGCGCAATTGAATCACGATCCCCTCACCCCGTCCCTCTCCCCATCCGATGGGGAGAGGGTGGCGAAGCCGGGTGAGGGGAATTCTTGGCCGTTGGAGCCGAAGATCGCCTTGCTCCGCGCATCCGTCGTCATTGGCTCGCTGCTGGCGGATGGGATTGGCGATGCGATTCTCGTGCGTGGCGAAGCCGGTGGCGGACAATCGCTGCGGCTGGCTTACAACATTTTGCAGGCTGCTGGTTGCCGCAGTTTCAAGACCGATTACGTCGCGTGTCCGTCGTGCGGGCGCACGTTGTTCAATTTGCAAACGGTGACGGCGCGCATCAAGACGCGCACGGAGCATCTCAAGGGCGTGAAGATTGCCATCATGGGCTGCATCGTGAACGGCCCCGGCGAAATGGCGGACGCGGACTTTGGCTACGTGGGCGGCGCGCCGAACAAGATCAACCTCTACGTCGGCAAGCAGGCCATTAAGTTCAACATCCCCGAAGCCGAAGCGGTGGAATGCCTCGTTGACCTCATCAAGGAGCACAACAAGTGGGTTGAGCCGGAGCACCGGCAAGAAAAGGTAACGCAATCGGCATGAAAGCCAGAAAATTGCATTTGTTTTCCGAACTTTTTGTAATTGTATTAGCTTTTTTGTGTGCTGGGTGCGGCCATTATCCAGCACATTTGTCTTCGCGTTTGAACATTACGCTCACTTCAGCAGATGAATGGGAGATAGATGTCCGTGATTTGCCCGCTAAAGATTTCCCATATTTGGCAAAATTCAAAAAGTTGCGGCAGATTAGTTTTTATTCTCCCAAAGGCACTGGAGGAACTGATGAAAAATTAATCGCATTATCAATACAGACTTTTACAAGTTTGCAGAATGTTGATTTACTGAATTGTCCTTTGGTCACAGATGAAGGGATCGCTGCATTGACAAATCTCCCATCCATAAAAGGATTCCAGCTTGAGGGAACTTCTATCACTGACGCTGCCTGCGAGACAATGGCTACTAAAATGCGTCTCGATGGAGTCAATGTTGCCAATTGCACCAACATCACAATCAATGGTCTGATGAAATTGATTCAATCAGAGACCATCAACGAGATCAGCTTTAGCTCAGACAATCTGACTGGCGATGATGTAATGAGGTTAATTGATGCTTTCAAAAGAATTAACTGGTGTGAAATCGTTGACCAAAAAGCAAAACTTGATGCAAAAGCTGTTGCAGAAAAAGCAAAACAAAGAGGAATTAAGATTTTCGTTCGGCCAGACGGTGCACTTCAAGACGTGCGGACAAATTGAATTGTGTTTGCGGAATGTCCTTTGGAAAGCCCGGTTTGAAAATCAGCGCCATCGGCTGCGGCGAGTCTTCAACTCCGTCAGGAGCGGAATCTTTGTAGCCGGACGATGCCATTAAAATTCCCAGCCCCGGCGGGGCGGCCTCTTCCGTTCTTTTCCCACGATGCCGCTCCTGAACGGAGTTGGAATGGAATATCATCGCCAAACTACAAATATGCCGCGCCGACGGCGCTCGGTTCTCCGAGCCAATAACACTTGCCATCGGCGGGGACTTTCTTAAAGTGCGGCAGCCACCATCAAAGTTATGTTTTACTCAATGCCATCCGGCGGGTTTGCTTCCAGCATCAATGCAAGCCTGGCGCAGGCTGACGCCAGCAATGCGCGCTCGGATGCGCGCGAGGCGAAGTCGGAAACGGAGTTGCTGCGCCATGACGTGGACCGGTTGTTGATGATCACGGAGGCGCTGTGGACTTTTTTGAAGAAGGAGCATGGTTATTCGGACGAGGAACTGGCGAACGCGGTGAATGGAATTGACCTGCGCGATGGCCGGCTGGATGGCAGGGCGGAGCAACCCCAGGCGTCGCCCTGTCCAAACTGCGGCAAAATCAATTCCGCCCGGCGCTCCCTTTGCATCTACTGCGGGCAGCCGTTGCCGGTAACTTTGTTTGCGAGTTGAACCGTTCGCGCCGGTGACTTCATATTTTGGCGGGCAATAAATCTTGCCATTTGCTACGGATTTCCTAAAGTGTCCGACCGTTTTTTGACGTTTTTTGAATTATGCACATTAATTGTTTTGCCGAAATTTTAGCGCTCACCCCGCCGCCGTCCAATGGCCAGCCCGGTTCACAGCCGAATATGTTGGTGTCGTTCGCGCCGATGATTTTGCTGGTCGTGGTTTTCTATTTCATCCTCATCCGCCCGCAGCAGCAGCGCGCGAAGCAGCAGACCAAGATGCTGACGGCGCTCAAGGCGGGCGACAAGGTCGTCACGGCCAGCGGCATCATCGCGGTGGTTATTTCCGTCAAAGACAAGACGGTCAACATCCGTTCTGCTGACGCGAAACTGGAAGTCACCAAGGCGTCCATCACCGAAATCCTCGAATCCGGCACCACAACCGAATCCTAAACGGCCATGAAGCACAATAATCTCGGCAGGTTCATCCTCGTCATCTGCATCATCCTCTGGTCGCTCTACCAGGTTTATCCGCCGACCTCGCGGGATTTGCTGGTGGAATTTTCCAACCGCGCGCAAAACCAGGACGCCACGTTCAAGGCCATCACCGCGCAGGCGTCCGCCTACCAAAAGGCGGGGACGAATAATGAGTTCACTGCGTTGCAAACGGCCATCGGCACGAATGACATTCAGAGATATTTTTCATTCATCCGCGCGACCAACCAGATTCACCCGAACACTTTCATCTTGAACCGGCTGCAGCGCGACGCGTCGGGCAAGATCAAGCTCGGCCTGGATTTGCAGGGCGGCACGTCGTTCCTCGTCAGTATGGACACGAACGTTCTCATTGCTGCCGAGGGCGAGACGAATCAGGTCGCACGCGCGCCGGACATTAGCGGCGCTCTCTCGCAGGCGATTGAAGTCTTGCGCAAGCGGATTGACCGTTTCGGCGTGGCGGAACCGGTGATTCAATCGGCGGGTGGCAATCGTATTCTCATCCAGCTTCCCGGCCTCTCGCAGTCCGACAAGGACAGCGCCAGGCAGCAGATTCAGAAGACGGCGTATCTGGAATTCCGCATGGTGAAGGACGACAGCGATTCCATCATCGCGAATCACGAACCGGTTCCGCCGGGTTATGTGTTGCTCAAACACATTGATGTGCTGGCGAATAATCAGACGCGCCTGGAGCAGGTCATCGTGAAGAAAAGAGCCGAGAATAAACTCGCGGGCGACATCATCAAAAGCGCGATGGTTTCGCGCGGCAACTTGGGGCAGCCGCAGATCAATTTTACTTTGACTGCGGATGGCGCGACAAAATTCGCCCAGACCACGCGTGAAAATGTCGGCCACCGCATGGCGATTGTTTTGGACGGCGAACTTTATTCCGCGCCGAACATCAACAGCCCGATTGAAACCGGCAGCGGCGAAATCACCGGCAGTTACACCATCGAAGCCGCGATGGAACTCGCGAACGTCCTGCAGAATCCGCTCAAAGCGCCGTTGTCCATTGATTATTCCAGCGACGTTGACCCGACGCTCGGCAAAGACTCGATTTCGAGCGGCATCAAGGCCTCCTTCTGGGGGGTCATTCTGGTGGCCGGCTTCATGTTGATTTATTACCGCCTCGCCGGTATTGCCGCGAACGTCGCGCTCGTGTTGAACATCGTTATTTTGTTCGGCGTGATGTGTTCCATCGGCACGACGCTCACGCTGCCCGGCATCGCGGGCATGGTGTTGACCGTCGGCATGGCGGTGGACGCGAACGTGCTGATCTACGAACGTATCCGCGAGGAACTGGGCAAAGGCAAGTCGCTGCGCGGAGCCATTGAAGCCGGTTACGCCCGCGCGTTCGGGACGATTTTCGATTCGCATGTCACGACGCTCATCTCGTCCGTCATTTTGATTTTCATGGGCACGGGCGAAATCAAGGGCTTCGGTGTCACGCTGACGATTGGTGTGGCCGCGAGCTTGTTCACCGCGCTGGTAGTGACGCGTTTGATTTTCAACTTCATGCTCGACCGCAATCTCATCAAATCGCTGTCCATGATGCATGTCATCAAGAGTTCCAAGGTGGATTTCATGAAGATCGGCAAGCCGCTCGCGCTGGCCACCACGGTGTTCATGCTGGCCTCACTGGGCTTCGGCATCAGCCGGGGCGAAAAACTTTTCGGCGTGGATTTCCTCGGCGGTGACAGCACGACGTTCAGCTACGCGCAAAAATTAAAAGTCGAAGACATCCGTGACACGCTGGTCACCCTTGGTGAAAAAGATTCGCAAATCCAGTTTCAAAAAGGCATCGGCGGCAGCTCGGAAACCTTGCGCGTGACGACTTCCAGCGGCTCGGCGGACAAAGTCATATCGGTGCTGCAACAGAAATTCCCGCAGGCGCAGTTCAAAGCCATCCTCCAGCAACAGGTCGGTGCCACGGTCGGCAAGGAAATCCAGCGTTCCGCCGTGGTGGCTTCGCTGTTCGCCATGCTGGGCATCCTGTTTTACGTCGCGTTCCGCTATGAATTTTCCTTCGCCGTCGCGGCCATCGTCGCCGTGTTGCACGACGTGTTGCTGGCGATTGGCGCTTACTGCATCGCGAACGCCATTTCCGGCCGCCAGTTCAACGCCACGGTCGTCGCGGCGATTCTGACCATCATCGGTTTTTCCATCAACGACAAGATCGTCATCTTCGATCGTATCCGTGAAGACCTTAAACTCGGCGTGCGCGGTTCGTTCAAGGACATCATCAACCAGGCGTTGAACCAGACGTTGAGCCGCACGATCATCACGAGCGGCACGGTGTTTCTGGCGACCGGCGCGTTGTTCGTGTTCGGCGGCGGCGTCATCAATGACTTCGCGTTCACGTTCCTCATCGGCATCATCACCGGCACCTATTCCTCCATCTACATCGCCAGCGTGCTGGTGCTATGGTGGCACAAGGGCGAACGCCCGAACATCGGCACTTCGCAGGTCACGATGCAAAATGTGACGACGGCGAAGGTTTGATTTTTCTTCATAATCTCAATCTTAATCGTAATCTTACTCGGCTTTCAGATTAAGATTACGATGACGATTAAGATTAAGAACGGAACGGCGGGGGCGGTGCAATTATGATTGCCCTGATTCTAATCACGCCGTGGCACTGGGCGGGATTCATTGTCTGCGTGCTGGTTTTTCTCGCGTTCGATCTGGGCGTATTTCATCGCCAGGCGCATGTCGTCGGTTTCAAGGAAGCGCTGGCGTGGACGGGCGTCTGGTTCACGCTGGCCATGCTGTTCGGCCTCGTCATCGCGCCGGCGCTGGTGCATGACTGGCAGCTCAAACAAACCGTTGAATTCATCACCGGCTACGTCATCGAGTTGTCGCTCTCGATGGACAACGTATTCGTCATCGCCATTATCTTCGCCCATTTCGCCATTCCCGACCGCCATCAGCACCGCGTTCTCTTCTGGGGCATCCTCGGCGCACTCATCATGCGTGGCCTGATGATCTGGCTGGGCGTCGAACTCATCCACCGTTTTGAATGGCTGCTCATCGCCTTGGGGGCGTTTCTGGTTTTCTCCGGCCTCAAAATGCTGTTCACCCGTGAAAAAGAATCCGATCCCGAGAAGAATATCGCCGTCCGGCTCACGCGAAAATTTTTCCCCGTCAGCACCGAATTTGACGGCCAGAAATTTTTCACCAAGCTCAACGGCCGCCAGGCGCTCACGCCGCTGGCGCTGGTGCTGGTGCTGGTCGAAACCACCGACCTGATTTTTGCCCTGGATTCCATTCCCGCCATTTTCGCTGTCACCCGGGATGCGTTCATCGTTTTCACCTCGAACGTCTTTGCGATCCTCGGCCTGCGCTCGTTGTATTTTGTGCTGGCCGGGGCGATCCAGTATTTCCGCTATTTGAAAATCGGATTGTCCATCGTGCTGGTGTTCATCGGCCTGAAAATGGTGCTACTGAAATACGTTTCCATCCCGACGGCGCTTTCGCTGGGCGTGGTCGTCCTCATCATCGCCGGTTCAATCCTGCTCTCCGTCAAAGCCACCCGCCGCGAAAATGTTTAGCGGTTCGTGGCGCAGACCGGAATGTCGGCGCTACCTTCAGCACAATTTTTATCCGTGTCCATCGGTGCCCATCCGTGGTTAAATCAATTCAATGAAATTCCGCTGGTCGCCCGCGCCGCCACAACCGCTCCTCGCGGAAAAACTCGCCGCGCAATTAAAAATCTCCCCGCTGCTCGGGCAATGCCTGTTGAATCGCGGCCTGAGCGAGCCGCCGGCCATCAAAAAATTCCTCGCGCCGCGCCTCAAAAATCTGGCCGACCCGTTTCTGCTCCCGAACCTGACCGTGGCCGTCGAACGATTATTGCTCGCGCATGAACGCGGCGAACCGCTCGTCATCTTTGGCGATTACGACGTGGACGGCGTGACTTCGACCACGCTGCTGCTGGAAGTTTTGCGCCCGCTCGGCTGGCAGGTGGACGCGTATCTGCCGCACCGCATGGACGAAGGCTACGGCTTGAGCCGCGACGGCGTGGAGAACTGCCTGAAAAAATATCCGGTAAAATTATTGCTCGCCGTGGACTGCGGTTCGACCGCCGTGGAAACCATCGCCTGGCTGCGGGAAATTGGCGTGGAAGTCATCGTCCTCGACCACCACCAAGTTTCCAACCCCGCGCCGGAAGCCGTCGCGCTGGTGAATCCGCAGTTAACTCAAAATTCAAAATTAAAAACTCAAAACTTTACGGAGCTTTGTTCCGTCGGCCTCGCGTTCAAGCTCGCGCACGCGCTGGTGAAACGCGGACGCGAAACGGGCTTGCCCGGCGCGGCGGAATTTGATCTGAAGCCGCTGCTCGATCTCGTCGCGCTCGGCACGATTGCGGATCTGGTTCCGCTCATTGGCGAAAACCGGATTCTCGTCACCGCCGGACTGGCACGGTTGAGCACGACGCAACGGCCGGGGATTGTCGCGTTGAAACAAGTTGCGCAGTCGCCGGAAAAACTCGGCACCGTGGATGTCGGCTTTCAACTCGCGCCGCGCTTGAACGCTTCGGGCCGGCTGGAAACCGCCGAGGAATCGTTGCACTTGCTGCTCGCCGAAAATCTGGAAGAGGCGCTGCCGCTGGCGCAAAACCTTGATGCGCGGAATCGCGAGCGCCAGAAGATCGAGCGCGGAATCAGCGACGAGGCCAGTGGCATCGTGCGCTCAAAATTCAATGTGCAGAATGATTTTGTCATCGTCGAAGGCCGGTTGCTCTGGCACATCGGCGTGGTCGGCATCGTTGCTTCGCGCGTGCTTCAGGAATTTTATCGGCCCACAATCATCATCGGCGGCGAGGGCGATGAATGGCGCGGTTCAGGCCGCAGCATCGCGGGTTTTGATCTGGCCGCCGCGTTGCGCGAATGCGACGACCTGCTCATCAAACACGGCGGTCACGCGATGGCGGCGGGCCTGACCATCGCGCCGGACAAAATTGATTTGTTGCGCCAGCGATTGAATGAACTCGCGCGGCTCAAACTCAAGCCGGAGGATTTGCAACCGCCGTTGCGTCTCGATGCGGAGGCCGGTCTGGGTGAATTCACTTTGGATTCGCTGGCGGAACTGGATCGTCTCAAACCGACCGGCATGGGCAATTCCGCCGTGCAATTTTGCGCGCGGAATCTGTCGCACGCGCGCCCGCTTCAGCGCATGGGCGCGAAGAAGCAGCACGTCAAGTTGTGGGTGACGGACGGTTCGGCGACGCACGAGGCCGTCTGGTGGAACGGCGGTGACAAGTCGTTGCCGGTCGGAAAATTTGATCTGGCCTTCGCGCCGCAGGTCAATGACTACAACGGCGGCCGCACGGTGCAGCTGAAGGTTTTGGACTGGCGGGAATCTAAATAGTTTCAACGCCAGCCGCCGCCCCAAGTGTTCATCATCGCAGGAGGATTGCGGTAAGCGTGGCTGCTGCGGGTGAGCATTCTGCGCGTAAGCACAAAGGAAAACCCGATGATTACGATTGCAAGTGTGATTTTAAACCATAGCGGAAAGTTGCCACCGTGAAGAATTGACATTGTGCTTGATAGCACACAGCCAAAAATAATCAGGAAGTAAGTCAGAATATCCAGGCCGCGCGAAACAACCAAAAGTATCGCAACGGCGGCCAGAGTAGCGGTCATCAAAAAACTTTTGAAGACTGGCAGAACAATCGCAGCACCCGCCACCGGGCTTGTCAGTGCCACAATGATCAAACACAGGACAGCCATGGAAATCACCGGCAGAAATACCAGTGTGGCAGCGAGGACGGATGGAGAAATCGGCAGCGTCCGCAGAAAGCGCATTTGGAAAACGATGAGAAAGATTTGAATCATTCCGACAAATAAGAGCGGAAAAGTGATAGTCGCAATCATCGAGGTTGTTACCTGAACCCGAATTGAACTGTGGAAAAGAACACGGATTGAATCGTGGGAAATAAAAGACATCCAAAATGTCATCACACCTAATATCACAAAGCCAAAGAGGACGGAACGAAGAATGGTTGTCTGCATCAGAAACGGCAGGCCGCCGAAACCTGCCGGGGCTTTGTATTGGCCGCGTGAATTCTTTGTGCGTTGCGAGGCTAGGCGAAAATTCGCGCGGTTCATGACCAGTTGCTTGGCGCAAAACCAACCGACAACCGTCGCTATTGTGCCGATGCCCAGCGCCCACATGGTTTTTTCCGGGCTATCAAATACAAATTTTGAGATAAGCATCCAGCCGCCGATGATGCCTCCCCACAAAATACCACAGACGGTGTTACGCAACTTGTCCCACCAACTGCCACCCGCAGTGTTTGAAAAATTTTGAATAAGGAAAAAACCTGTGCCGAGAAAAAGTAGGCTGACGATACTGTTCATCGCCAGCCATTCACTCTGAAAATTTCCGGTGGGATGAAACAGATGAGAAATCCCCGAGCTCAAAAATGCAAGTAATGACAACGCGATGGCGGGCAGACCGACCGCCGCCAGCCACCAAGCGCGCCCAATTTGTCTAGTAGTCAGCGGCAGTATGGTCAGCGTCTTGGCGAATCCGCGTTGCAAATCAAATTGCACCAGAAACGGGCCGAGAAAAATCGCAAACATTGAAACGAAAAAATCTTTGGGCGGTGGTGTGTTGGTGGAACTGAACCAGCAAAAAGTGGATTGGAGGATTGCGCCTAAAGCCCAAACCCACCACCACCGACGAAAATGATCGCGCAGGATGAGTTTCATTTGGCCTCCTCGTCTTTGGCGAGCGCGACGAACAAATCTTCCAGCGTCACGCGCGTGAGCGAGATTTGTTCGGCGCCGCGCGTTTGCAGCCAGTCGTGCGCGCCGCTCTTTTGATCGAGCAAGGCGTGCCAGCGGTTTTCGTTGCGCTTCAAAATAATCAGGCCGTCGCGGTTTTGGAATTGAGCGCCGTTGCTGGTGAAAAATTCCGCGAGCCGGTAGCGATCCACGATTTCATCCGTGCGGCCTTCGAGCAAAAGTTTTCCATTTTTGATCATGCCCACATGGTCGGCAAAGCGTTCGATGTCGCTCAAGCCGTGCGACGAAATCAGCACGGTGCGCTCGCCGTTCTCCACGGCCTTGAGCAGTTCGGCGAAAACTTGCTGTTTGGAAACGGCGTCGAGGCCGGTGGTCGGTTCGTCGAGAATTAAAATTTCGGGACGCCGCGCGAGCGCGAGGAGCAGACTTAATTTTGTTTTTGCGCCGAACGAGAGCGTGGCGATCTTGTCGGTGTCGCTCAAATGAAACGCCTTCATCAGGTCGGCGCAATAAGCGTCGTCCCAATCGGGATAAAAACCGCGCACGAAACGAACGGCGCGTCCGACTTTGCCCCAGACTTGAAAATTCAAATCCGGGCTGACGTAGGCTGCGCGGCGTTTCAAGGCGACTTCGTCGGCGCGATGGTCGAGGTCGAGCACGCGGATTGTTCCGGCGTCGTTGCGGCCCATGCCGAAGATGAGGTCAATGGCGGTGGT
>DMQW01000461.1:25185-33591 GCA_003455565.1 Limisphaerales bacterium | reverse complement strand
CTCACGCGCCGCGTGATGACGAGATCAAATCCGGCCTTGGTGCCGTCGGCGTCAATGGAGTTCAACACGATCTCGCCCGCGCCGAGCGCCACGACGCGCTTGGCCCATTCGATGGCGTCCAAGCCGGTGTCCTTGCGTCCGCCGTGCGAGAACACGCCCCATTTGTCCGGCGCGATTTTCTTCGCATCAATGGAGACGACGATGCACTGGCTGCCGAATTTTTCCGCGCCCTGCCGGATGAGTTCTGGATTGGCGATGGCGCTGGAGTTGATGCTGATCTTGTCTGCACCGGCGCGCAGCATGGTGAACATATCGTCCACGGACTTGATGCCGCCGCCGACGGTGAGCGGCATGAAGCATTGGTCGGCGGCGCGTTCAATCACCTCGACCATTGTGCCGCGTCCGTGCGCGGTGGCGGTGATGTCGAAGAAAACCATTTCGTCCGCGCCCTGCTCGTTGTAGCGGAGGGCGAGTTCCACGGGGTCGCCGACGTTGCGCAGGCCGCCCTTTTCGGCCACGCCAAACTGGACGCCGCGCGTGACCTGGCCGTCGTGAACGTCGAGACACGGGATGACACGTTTTGCAATCACGCTTCCATTGAAACGGCAACGGCGACGCAAGGCAAATAATTCCGTGCGGGAAAAGGGTTTTGTGCGCGGAGCGCGGTTTGTCCCAAACCACAGCGCATCGCCAGCCAGACCAACGTTGAAATCAACTCAAACGTTTCTTGTTCTGCCACCCGCTGCGAGTTGGACAACTCGCGCTCCGACCAAATCAGGACACCGCCTTTTTCGCCACAAAGTTGAAACTTTTTTTGAGTTGAGACGTTCCATCAATTGTCTGCTATCTTAGCGGACAAACATATTTGAACATGAAACGATACACTTCGATTTTTGCAGCAACAACTTTGGCGGTGGTCATGACGGGCTGTGTGAACCCGGACGGCACGCAGAACAACACCGGCAGCGGCGCATTGATCGGTGCCGGCAGCGGCGCATTGATCGGTGGCGCAAATGGCCGCGGCGGCGAAGGCGCGTTGGTGGGCGCAGCAATCGGCTTGCTGGCCGGCGGTTTGATCGGTAACGCCATTGATCAGGATCAGCAGGCGCGTTTGCGGGCGCAGGCTCCGCAGACTTACACACGGGTTGAACAAGGCCAGCCGTTGAGCGTCCCGGACGTGAAGGCGCTCGCCAAGGCGGGCATCAGCGAAGAGGTCATCATCAGCCAAATCCAGAATTCGCACACGATATATCATTTGAGCGCGGCGGACATCATTGATCTGCGCGATTCCGGCGTGAGCGACAAGGTGGTTAATTTTATGATCAACACGCCGGGCACCGCCGGTGAAAGCCCCGCCACCACGGTGATTGTTCAACAAGCCCCACCGCCACCGCCGGTGGAAACCGTTGTGGTTGCGCCCGGCCCGGATTATTTTTGGATCGGTGGCGAATGGATTTGGAGCGACCGCTGGGTCTGGCGCGGTGGCTATTGGGGACGCCCGCCTTATGGTCACGCCGTCTGGATTGGCGGACGCAACTGGCATGACGGTCGTGGCTGGCACAACGAGCGTGGTCGCTGGCGCTGATTTTCCGTCGCTGAAATTGATTTACTTCGCACGCGGCTGAAATATATTAACCGCCTTGGTGGCCGATGTGGCGGAATTGGCAGACGCGCTAGACTCAAAATCTAGTATCCGTGAGGATGTGTGGGTTCGACCCCCTCCATCGGCACCAATTTTTGCCTGCAAGCAGGCAAGGGCAAAAGTTGCCGCGCTATAGCCGCACAGCGAAGGCGGGCGGTCAGTGACACGTTGAAAAAAACGCATGGCCTTCACCGATTTTTCCGAACAGTCGCAAGGCGTCCAGCTCCTGCAACGGTCGCTCGCTCGTGGACGTCTCGGCCACGCCTATCTTTTCACCGGCCATCATCTGGAAGAACTCGAAGCGCTCGCCCGCACTTTGGCGAAAACTTTGAACTGCCAGAATCCGGTTCAAATCAACAATGTCGCCACCGATTGCTGCGACAACTGTTTGAACTGCCGGAAAATTTCCGACGACCTCCACGCCGATGTTCACTGGGCGCGGCCCGAATCCAAATCGCGCGTCATCACCATTGACCAGACCCGCGAGCTGACCCGCGAAATCCAACTCAAACCCACCGCGACCGGCTACAAAATCGCCATCATTTCCGGGGCCGACCGGCTCAATGTCCAGGCGGCCAACGCGTTTTTGAAAACGCTGGAAGAACCGCCGAAGAAATCTGTTTTGATTCTGCTCTCGACGGAGCCGTCGCGGATTTTGGAAACCATTTTATCCCGCTGTCTGCGCTTGGATTTTTCGGCGGAAACCGCGCGTTCGCTTACCGCCGAACAGTCCAACTGGCTTTCGCAGTTCGGTTCCGCCGCGTCGCTGGAACAGAAAAGCCTCTTTGGCCGCTATCGTCTGCTCGATTCCCTGCTGCAACATCTCAACGGAATCAAGGCGTGCGTGGACGAAACCTTGACCGCGCGTTCGCCGCTGGAAAAATATAACGACGCCGAAAAAGATTTGCGCGAAAAGTGGGAGGACGAATTAACCGCCGCCATCGAGGCCGAATACCGCCGCCGCCGCGCGGAAGTTTTGCTGCTGCTCCAATGGTGGCTGCGCGATGTCTGGCTCCACACCCTCGCGGCGGGCGAGGAACTGCTGCACTTTCCGCAAATCGCCGGCGCGGATGAAGTCGCCCGCCGGATCACCACGCAACAGGCGCGGGAAAATTTGCAGGTGCTCGAACAAACCCAGCGGCTGCTGCACACGAACGTGCAGGAAGCGCTCGCGCTCGAAGTCAGCCTGCTCAAACTGCAGCTTTGACGGCGTGATGAAAAATCTCACCGCGACGAAACTGTTCACGCTCGTCTTCGGCCTTTTCCTCGGCCTGACCCTCTGGAAATTCGGCAATCCCGTCATCCTCGACCACGTCATCATCCCGCCCAAATCACCCGCAGATTTTCTCAACGACCCATGGCCGACGCATTGGGCCAACTGGATTTTGCTGCCGCTGGCGGCGGTTGGAGGCATTTTAATTTTTCAAAAGAAATTTTCCTGGCCCGCGAACCGCTGGCTTGGACTGCTTCCGCTCGGCTGGCTCGGCTGGCAATTTATCTCAGCCTCGGAAACCGTGGACGCAAATCTGACGGAGGCGACGCTGTGGCAATTCACCGGCTGCGTGGCGTGTTATTTCCTCGGCGCACTGCTGTTTGTTCGGGAAAATTTACTGCGTTGGATTTTGTTCGGCGTCCTGGCGGCATTCACGTTTTGCCTCATGCGAGCAGTGGACCAACGCTTGTTTGAATTTCCAGAAAACCGGCAGATGCTCGTCGAAGGCGAACGCAGCGGCTGGACCAATTTTCCGCCGGAAACCGTCGCGGAAATGAAAAGCCAGAACATCATTCTAACCACAAATGGCATAGACGTGGCGAACCCGGCCATCCTGACCAAGTTCGCCAAAGGCCGCGTCTCCGGCACCTTGGTTTATCCCAACGCGCTGGCCGGAATCATCCTGCTGCTGTGGCCGCTATCGCTCGCGCTCGCGTTTGGCGCCACAAAAAATCTGAAGCCACTCATCCGTTTCGCCGCGATTGCACTGACCATTTTTCTCGGCGGCGCGGCATTGTTCTGGAGCGGCTCAAAACTCGGCTGGCTGATTGCCATCGGCCTCGCCGGATTATTTTTGCTGCGGCTCAACTGGCCAAAAAAAATCAAACTGGTCGCGGTCGCCACCGTTTTGATCTTCGGCCTCGGAATTTTTGCCATCCGGTTTCACCACTATTTTGCCAGCGGCGCAACCAGCGTCGGCGCACGATTTGATTATTGGCGTGCCGCCGCGCAAACTACGGCGACAAAACCTATTTTCGGCACCGGCCCGGGAACTTTCCAGCGGCCTTACGCCCAGCTCAAGTCGCCCGATTCCGAAATGGCGCGGCTGACGCATAATGACTACCTCGAACAATTTTCCGATTCAGGCGTTATTGGCGGACTGGCTTACACGGCGTGGATTTTTATGGCACTGACAACCGGCGGACTAAAAATTTGGCGGAATGGCGGCGGAATCTCATTGGCGATTTTTGCGGGATTGCTCGGCTGGTTCGCGCAGGGATTCGGCGAATTTGGACTTTACGTTCCGGCGCTGGCGTGGACAGCTTTTACGTTATTGGGTGTTCTAGCCGGTCAAAAGAGAATTGAATTCGACAAAAATGCCATAAACCGCTAGTCTCGCATCCATGAAAGTTCTGTTTCTCAACGGGCCAAACCTGAACCTGCTCGGCACGCGCGAGCCGGAAGTTTATGGCCGGCTGACCTTGGCCGACATCGAAGCCAAAGTCCGCAAACGCGCTGCGCAGTTGAAGACAGTGATAGATTTCCGCCAATCCAACCAGGAAGGCGAACTGGTCGGCTGGATTCAGCAGGCGAAGGGCAAGTTTGATGTCATTGTCATCAACGCTGCCGCCTACACACACACGAGCGTGGCTCTGCGTGATGCCATTTCCGCCGTCGGCGTGCCGACGATTGAAATTCATCTTTCCAACATCCATGCGCGGGAAGAATTCCGCCACAAGTCGCTTATTGCCCCAGTTTGTCGCGGCCAAATCTGTGGTTTCGGGCTAAAATCTTATATTTTAGGATTGGAAGCGGCAGTTGACGTTAATGGGAAGGAAAAATAAGTTTTATTTTCTAAAAAACGGTCAATAACTTTTTTAAGTTGAGGCTTGACGTTTTAGGATCTGGAAAATAGACTTTAGACTTCGCCGAGAAATAAAGCTTGAATCAAGCAGAGACATAATTTGGTCTCTGCTTGTTTTGATAATCAAGCCGGATTGTTACATTTTTGGAAACTCTTTAACGAAAACCCATTGTGGACATAAAAGATATCAAAGCCATCATTGATTTGATGAAGAAAAACTCCATCACGGAGTTTGAACTGGAAGAGAAAGATTCAAAATTGCGCCTGAAACGCGGCTTGAATGGCACTTCTCAAATCGCCCAATCCGACGATGTGGTTCCGATGATTTCGGCGGCACTTCCAATTGTCGCACCAACGGTTTCGGTTGTGCCTTTAGCGGCACCAACGGGCGAAATTGACATAAAATCGCCGATGGTTGGAACACTTTATCGTTCACCGTCACCGGAATCAGGCCATTACGTTGAGATTGGCACGGAGGTCAGCCCTGACACGATTGTGTGCATCATTGAGGCCATGAAGGTGATGAACGAAATCAAGGCCGAAGTCAAAGGCGTGGTTACGCAAATTTTGATCGAGAACGGCAAGCCGGTCGAGTTCGGCCAGCCGCTGTTCAAAGTTCGGCCAGCCTAAACGCAAACGGTTCACCAACCGCATTCCGCAAATTCCATGTTTGAAAAAGTTCTGGTCGCCAATCGCGGTGAAATCGCCGTCCGCATCATCCGCGCCTGCAAAGAATTGAACATCCGCACGGTCGCGGTGTATTCCGAGGTGGATGCGAACTCGATGCATGTGCAGATGGCCGACGAAGCCATTTGCATCGGCAACGCGGCTTCGTCGGAAAGTTATCTTCGTATTGACCGCCTCATCAGCGCGGCGGAAATCGCGGATGTGGATGCGATTCATCCGGGCTACGGATTTCTCTCGGAAAACGCACACTTCGCGGAAGTTTGCGAAAGCTGCAACATCCGTTTCATCGGGCCGAGTCCACACGCCATGAATGCCTTGGGCGACAAGGCCGTCAGCCGCGCCCTCGCAAAAAAGGCCGGTGTGGAAACCCCGCCCGGTTCTGATGGCATCGTTGAAAATGAAAAGGATGCCTTGGCCATTGCCAAGCGCATTGGTTATCCGGTGATGATCAAAGCCGTGGCGGGTGGTGGCGGACGCGGAATGCGCAGCGCACACAATGATATTTCACTCGTCAAAGGTTATCACACCTCGCGCAGCGAAGCGGAAAAGGCTTTCGGCAATTCCGGCGTTTACATCGAAAAATTCATTGAGAATCCGCACCATATTGAGATTCAAATTTTGGGCGACAACAAAGGAAAAATCATTCATCTGGGCGAACGCGACTGCTCGGTGCAGCGGCGCAATCAAAAGCTGATTGAAGAATCGCCCTCGCCTTTGCTGGAAAACAAGTTTCGCAAGTTGCGCGATAAACTCGGCAAGGCGGCCGTGCGCATTGCCGAAGCGGCACGCTACACGAACGCCGGCACGGTAGAATTCATTGTGGACGACCATGGCAATTTTTATTTTCTCGAAGTCAACAAACGCATTCAGGTTGAACATCCAGTCACGGAAGAAGTCACGGGCATTGACCTTGTCCGGTATCAGATTTTGCTGGCGATGGGTGAGCCTTTGCAACATTCACAAGGCGACATCACTTTCAAAGGCCATGCCATCGAGTGCCGCATCAATGCGGAGGATCCCTTTGATGATTTCCGTCCCAGCCCCGGCCGCATTGAGATGTATTATCAGCCCGGCGGGCGCGGCGTCCGCATGGAAACGCATGCCTACGCTGGCTACACGATTCCGCCGACTTATGATTCGATGATCGGCAAACTCATCGTCACCGGCAAAGACCGGCGCGAAGCGATTGACCGCATGAACCGCGCGTTGAACGAATTTTTGATCACGGGCATCAAGACCACCGTCTCGTTTCAACAGGCCATCATGCAGGATCCGAATTTCCGGCGCGGCGTCTATTCCACGAACTTCGTCGAGCAACTGCTTGGCGGCGCGCGGCGCGAATTGATTGAAGAAAAATCCTGATCAACCCTCTTTCTCTCCCGCCAAACCGGATTGGCCACCGCCCGTCCGGTTTTTTGCTGTAGAATTAAATTTGACAGCCTCACTGCCACGCTTATCTTGAGCCACAAAACTATGGCCGACATTCCTCCGCCCAATCCGTCGCCGGTTCCGACCGGTGCTGTGCAACCGCCGAAAAAAGAAACCGGCAAGGTCCAGCCCAAAAAAGAAACCGTCCGCATCAATTTGCCGCCCAAGCCGACCGCCGCGCCGACCATCAAGTTGCCGACGCTGCCGCCCGGCGGTCCGACCGGTGCGCCTGCCGCCGCCGCTCCTGTCAACAGAATTGTTTCGGCACCCGCCAAAGCTGTTCATGGTGCCGCGCCGACCGCACAGCAACGACCCGCGCCCGTAGCCCAACGTTCTGCTGCTGCCGCGCCCGCCATCAAGGCAGTTGACAAAGTTCTGATTTTCGCCGCCGCCGTGACCAGTCTGGTTGCCGTTGGCGGAGCCGGCTATATTTTTTGGGTGCTGAAAAACCTCGTTGAAAATTTCACAAGTTAATTTATGGCTTCACCGTTGATCACTACTTTTACGCAGGATAATTTTGAAAAGGAAGCACTGCAATCCACCACGCCCGTCCTCGTGGATTTTTGGGCTGAATGGTGCGGCCCGTGCAAAATGATCGCCCCCGTCCTCGACGAACTCGCCACTGAATACCAAGGCAAAGTCAAAATCGGCAAGGTGAACATTGACGAGCACCAGGGTCTCGCCGCGCAATTCGGCGTCCGCGCCATCCCGACGCTGCTCGTCATCAAAAACGGCCAGGTCGCCGAGCAGATGGTTGGTGCCAAGAGCAAACGCGATTTGAAGGCCAGCCTCGACCGCGCCACGGCTTGACCGTCCGCCGGACGTTCATGGCACTGATCCTCACGCCCGGCCAGTTCACGCAACGCGCGGAACTTTACCACCAGCTCGCGCAGCTTACCTCGGCGGGCATCGGTCTGGTTCAGGCGCTGGAACAGCTCCAGCGGAATCCGCCCAGCCGTTCCTTCCGCGAACCGCTCCGGCTTCAGCTCGAAAAAATAAATCAAGGCAGCACGTTCACCGACTCGTTGCTGGCCACGAGCGGCTGGTTGCCGGAATTCGACATCGCCCTGATCGAGGCCGGTGAACGCAGCGGGCGCATTGACGACTGCTTTCGTTTGCTTTCGGATTATTATCACGACCGCGCCCGCATCACTAAGCAGACCATTTCCCAGCTCGTTTATCCCGTCGGCTTGATTCACTTCGCCGTGTTCGTTTTTTTGATCATCGTTCCGTTCGCTGGCTCGCAGTTCAGCGCCAGCCTGACCATGCTTTTTCTCAAGGCCGCGCTCATTCTTTCGCCGCTTTACCTCGGCACGGCGCTGATGATTTACGCCATGCAAAGCAAGCACGGCGAACGCTGGCGGGCACTGATGGAATCACTGTTGCGCTTCGTCCCTATTCTCGGCAAGGCACGCTATTTTCTGGCGCTGTCGCGGCTTGCGCTTGCGCTTGAAGCGCTCATCAACGCCGGGGTGAACATCATCCAGGCTTGGGAACTCGCCGCCAATGCCTGCGGTTCGCCCGCGTTGCGCCGCGCCATCAACGCGTGGCGACCGCAAGTGGAAGCCGGGC
>DMQW01000461.1:0-24983 GCA_003455565.1 Limisphaerales bacterium | reverse complement strand
AGCGGCGAAATCAGCGGCAAGCTCGACGACGCGCTCCATCGTCTGCACCGCTACTACAACGAAGAAGGCACGCGCAAACTTCAGGACTTCGCGCAATGGACGCCCCGCCTCATCTACGGCCTCGTCGCCTGCATCATCGGCTACAAAATCATCCAGTTTTACACCGGCTACTTCAACCAGATCTCCACCATCACCAACGGATTTTAATTCCGCTTTGCCTGCGAACCTTTTGAATTTATTTTCACCCCATGACTCTGAATGAAATTTTGACCAACGAGGAACTGCGCCGTGCTGAATTCCCTGTTACCAAAGGTAAAATTTTCCTCGCGCACAGTGGCGTCTGCCCGCTGCCGCGCCGCGTCGCGCAGGCGATGAACGACTGCGCCAATGAAGGCACGCTCGGCGATCAGGAAGCCTTCGTCATGCACCGCATTGACGACGCGCGAAAAACTGGCGCGAAATTATTGAACTGCCAGCCCGACGAAGTTTCGCTCGTCGGCCCGACTTCGCTGGCGTTGAGTTTTGTTGCCGCCGGATTGAATTTTCGGCGCGGCGACAACGTCCTCATTTACCACGACGATTATCCGTCCAATGTTTATCCGTGGATGGCGCTTGCCGCGCGCGGCGTGCAGGTGCGATTGCTCAACACGCGCGGCCTCGGCGCGATCCGCGCGATTGACGTGATGGGCCAGGTGGACGAAAACACGCGCATCGTCGCGCTCGCCTCCAACCATTTCATCAGCGGCTACCGGCTCGACCACGCCGCCATCGGAAAATTTCTGCGCGAACGCGGAATTCTTTTTTGCCTCGACGCCATCCAGACGCTCGGCGCATTTCCGACGACGGTTGAACACGTTGATTTTCTCGCCGCCGACGCGCATAAATGGCTGCTCGGCCCATGCGGCGCGGGCATTTTTTACGTCCGGAGCGAGATGCAGGAAAAATTAAATCCGCCGATTTACGGCTGGCACAATGTCCGCAATCCGAATTTCGTCGCGCAGGAAAAAATCGAATTCCGCAGCGGCGCGGCGAAATTTGAAGCGGGCACGCACAATCTCATCGGCCTCATCGGACTGATTGCCGCGATGGAACTCGCACTGGAACTCGGCGTGGAAAACATCGCCGCCGAACTGCTCCGCAAACGCGCATGGCTCGTGCCGGCGTTGCAGGCGAAAGGTTTTGCCGTGTTGAACGCCGAACCGAAACCGGAGAACGCCAGCGGCATCACGTCCTTTTTTCAACCGGGCAAGGATCTCGCGCCGCTGCACAAAAAATTGGCGGACGCCGGCGTCATCGCGTCGCTGCGCACCGACCGCAAAGGACGAAATTACCTCCGCCTCGCGCCGCACTTTTACAACACGGACGCGGAACTGCAGCGCGTGGTGGAGTTATTGTAAGCGCGAATCAATCTGCTGATTGAGCAGAAACCCATTCTGCCAACAAATTATTTTGCGAGCCAGTTGATTTGAATTTCTTTTTCCAAAGCCTTAAATTCCGGGTCGCCGGTGACGAGTTCGGTTTTCTTTTCCCTGGCCAGTGCGGCGGCAAAAGCATCAGCCAGACTCAATTTAAAGCGGGCTTTGAAATCGGCGGCGGTGTCCGCCATCGCGCGCGTCGTGGAGTGAAAATCAATGGGCAAGCCTTGAAGAATCTTCGCCGCTTCCGCCCACGCCTTGACCCCGTCTTTCTTCACGATGGAGTATTTGACCTCGGCGTAGTTGACGTCGGTCATGTGCAGCGGACTGTCCTTCCGGCCCGCCACGACCAGCAAGTTCTCCACCATCTCCGCTCCGGGTTCGTCACGGAAGTAGGCCACGAGCGCGTGACTGTCCAGCACTTTAGCGGGCATGACGATCCTCCAACTCCTTCTCGTGCTGTTTGTATGCGGCCCACTCCTCGGCAAACGACTTGTCACCCGGCTTGCGCTTGAGGATGCCGCGTCCGCGCTTGATGAGGGCGGCAGTCACGGGTTTCAAAAGAATGCCGTCGGGCGTAGCTTCCAAAATGGCCTTGGTGCCGTCTTCAATGTGAAATTGCTTGCGCAGCCGCAAGGGAATCACCACCTGGCCTTTGGTTGTGAACCAGACAGCGTTCGCAGCTTCAGTCATATTCATAATCTTAATATGAACAGACAACGAAAGTCCGTCAATTCATATTTGTAGGAATTTTCACACACATTCCTACTTTTAATTCAATCTCGGCAGCAATTTGCCCCGTCAATTTTCCCGGTGGCTGAACTCGCGGATCATCGCCTTCCACCACGGCGCGAGTTTTTCCTCCGGGCGCAGCCACGCCTGTTGATGCAGCCACACCATCACGCGCTGGTCGGCCATCACGGCCACGCGTTCGGACGGTTTTAATTTGTCCGGGCCGTCGGCCAGAATTTTTTCACCGAGCAGACGCACCGCGTCGCTGCCCGCGCCGAGCTTGGCGAACTGCTCGGCATACACCGGATTCAATTCTTTTTCGCGCAGGAGCATCACATGAACTGCGTTGACGTAGGGATCGAGCACGGCCTCGGCCAGTCCGGCGTGCGTGCGGCGCGGCGCGTCAGCGTTTTCGGTCAGCTCGTGAATTTTCAACCGCGACCGCAGCGAGACGATTTCCATCGGCGGTTTGGTTTCTTCCGGCGTCAAAAATAATCCAGCGCTCCTGGCCCGCGCGCCGAGGCTGCGCCGGCTGGTCAACACGCTCAACGGCACGGAAAGAACCATGCCCGCCAGCATCGGCGTGAACCACCAGAACAACGTCGGGTCGAGCTGCCAGGTGAACCAGCCCCAGACGACGCCGATGAGCGTGTGGCCCCAGTGCCGTTGCACCGCGTAAAGCCAGTCCGTGCCGGCGTCGTTGCGTCGTTGCGTCGTCCAGCCGACGCTGATGCCCGCGAGGTTGGTGATGACAAACCGTGTGTGCCAGAGCATGAGCAGCGGCGCGTGCAGCGTGGAAAAAATGGTTTCGCCCACGACGCCGGCGGCGGCATTGAGCAGGCCGCCGAATTCGCGGCGACGCGGCCAGTCGCGCGCGAGGTCAACGAGCGACAAAAATTTCGGCAGCATGATGACCACCATGCAAATCATGAAAACCAAAAACGCCTGTTCGGTGCCGCTCCAGTTTTTCAGATACGGATTGAACGATTCCACCGGAATGTCCGAGAGGCCGGTGAATTTTTGATACCAATAAATCCAGTTGAACGTGAGCATGAACGCGAGCCACAGCGGACTCGCGACGTAGCCGAAAATTCCCAGGATGAGGTGCATCCGGCTCACACCGCGCAGACCTTTGGCGAACAGCACGAGGCCGTGCTGCAAATTTCCCTGGCACCAGCGGCGTTCGCGCTGGGCATTTTCGATGAGCGACTGCGGGGCTTCCTCGTAGCTGCCTTCGAGATCATAGGCGAGCCAGGCCTCCCAGTTTTCGCGCAGCATCAGCGCGGCCTCGACGAAATCGTGGCTCAAAATCTGGCCGCCGAACGGCTTGCGTCCGGGCAATTGCGGCAGGTCGCAAAACTGCATGAACGGCTCGGTGCGGATGATGGCGTTGTGACCCCAATAATTTCCCAGATCAAGCGCCCAATAATTCAGGCCCGAAATGAAAACGGGCGCGTAAAGTCGGTTGGCAAATTGCTGGATGCGGCCGAACAGCGACTCGGCATTCACGAGCGCGGGCATGGTTTGAATCAACCCGACGGTCGGGCTGGCCTCCATCAATTTCACAAGGTCAACGAGCGTTTCACCGCGCATCACGCTGTCGGCATCGCAGCAGACAAAATAACGGTAGCGCCGGCCCCAGGTGTTGAGGAAGTCACGAATGTTGCCGCTCTTGCGTTCTTCGTTGAACAGGCGGCGGCGATAATAAATTTTTCCGAGCGCGTCCAGTTCGCGCACGAGGTCGGACCAGCGGCGCTCCTCCTCGACCCAGCGGTCGGGGTTGGTCGAATCGCTCAGGATAAAAAAATCAAAACGATCAAGCTGGCCGGTGCGTTCCAGCGATTCGTAAGTCGCGCGCAGACCTTCAAAGAAGCGGACGGGATCTTCGTTGTAGATCGGAAAAACAATCGCGGTGCTGACGCCGTCAATTTTTTGATCCTGGTAATTTTTCAGCGCGGTGAGGCGGTGTTTCGTCCCGAAAATACGGATGAAAAATCCGTAGATGCCGTGCATGCAGCCGATGGCCGTGAGCAAAAATAGAATCACGAACAACGACAGCAGCACCGTGCGCGACGTGGACCAGCCGGTGCGCCAGAGCAGATCGGCGAATAGCATCGAGACCAGCCCGGTGAGCAAAACAGCAGACGAATAAAAAAGAAACAAGCGCCAGCCGCGCCGGGCGCGGGGCAGCGGGGTTACTGAAATGGTCGGTGCGTCAGCCATATCACCGATTCAGGTGGGTGACTGATTCAAGCATCAGCGACAGTTGCGATTTCACCCGGTCAAAGCCGCCGTGCGTGAACCAGAAAATGGCGACGAGCAGCAGGCCGAACAGCAGCCACGCCGAAATCATGCGGACGTAAGGCAGTTTGCCGAAATTCGACAGGGTCGTGATGGGGCCGAGGTCGAGCGGACGCGGCACCATTTTTGACAATTGGAAATCCGGGCCGGCACGGAAAAAGGTTTCGCGCATGGCCTCGACGAATTCCTCCGGCCACGGGCCGGGGCGCAAAAATTGATCCTGCCATTTGCCCGGCATGTCGCAGAGCAGCAGCGCGAGCCGGCCGCGCGTGGAAAGCATCTGGTCGGTGCCGGCCGGCGAGATTTGCAGCACGGCCGCGAACCATTCGGTCACAAATTTATCCATTTCCTCGGCGGAAAGTTCGGTGGCGCTGCGGCCGGGTTCGGCGGGCGCGCGCTGTTGGGCGCGTTCGAGCACGCGCAGCACCATGCGGCCGAGCAGCGGCTTGTTGCGGATGCGGAGCGCGTGAAAATAATTTTCCACTTTCACATAGGCCGCATTCCATTCCTCCAGCGAACGTCCGGCGATTTCACCGGAAACATCGGGCAAAATTTTTAAGGCGGGCTCCATTGATACGTCCAGGTTTCGCTGACGGCATTCGTGCCTTGCTGCAACGTGCAGCGCAGATCAATCGCCTCGTGGCTGCCGGCTTTCGGCTGCATTTTCAGGATGACGCGCCACGTTCCGAGAAAAGTGTTCCGCGTCACAAAATTATCCACGATGGCGGCACCGGCGCTGCAATTTGCAATCGCCACCGGCGGTTTGTCTCCGGAAATCGCGTCGAGCTTCGGCCCGTCGAAATCAATCACGAACTGCCGTGCGCCCACAAATTGCGCGTCCGGCCCGATGCGCGTGGAGACGACGCGGTTTTCCGAACGCTTCAAATCCGCGTCGCCGCCTTCCCAGTGCAGCGTGTAGCCAAAACGAAACGGCTGGAGCGGCGCGGGTTTGTTCTTCGGATCCCAGAACGCGACGATGTTGTCGAGTCCTTCGTAGCTGGTGCTCAACTCGACGAGGTGCAGATCGCCTTCGCCCCAGTCGCCGTCCGTTTCCACCCACACGCTCGGCACCTGATGGTAGAGGTTGAACATGTCCTGATACGCGGCGAAATTCCGTTCGCGCTGGAGCAGGCCGAAACCACGGATGTGCGGCGCGGAAAAAACCTGGTGGCGCGTCGCGGGCGGATTGTCGAGCGGACGCCAGAAAATTTCGCCGTTGCCCATGTGGACGAGCAGGCCGTCGCTGTCGTGAACCTCCGTGCGGTAGTCGTCAAACTTGCGTTCCGTGTCCTTGCCGAACCAGAACATGCTCGTCAACGGCGCGAGACCGATGGTCTTGACGGGCTTCCGGTCTTTGTTCACAGCCGCCACTTTTGCCGGCTCGCGGAAATATAAAACCGTCTTGATGCTCGCCGTCGTCGTCTCGCCGGGGCGGATGAAAAATTCATACGCGCCCGCGCAGCTCACGCTGTCGAGGATCGCGAAAAGGTGCAGTTCGTTGTCGCCGCTGCTGGGCTTGCCCAGCCACCAGTCGGTGAAAATGGGAAATTCCTCCGGGCGGTCGCCTTCGCCGCTGTCCAGCGCGAGGCCGCGTGCGGATTCGCCGTAACGCAGATTTTTGCCGAGCAGCCGGAAATAACTCGCGCCGAGAAACGAGCCGAGTTCATCCCAGCGATCCGGCGTGTTCAACTGGTTCAGCACGCGGAAACCTGCGTAGCCCGTGTCCGCCGGGATTTGCTTGGCGATATTCAGCTTGTGGTAATTAAAAAAATCCTGGACGAACCGGATCGGCTGGGTGTGCGTGGGCGTGAATTCATTCACATGCACCGGCTCGTGGTAGATGTAGCCCGGATGAAAAAACTCGACGCGGAATGGCAAACCGGCGGCGGCCCAAAGCGCACGGTCATGGCGGAATTCGATCTGCCGGTATTTGTTGTAGTCGAGGTTTTCCGGGCGGAGCACGGCGGGCAATTCCACATGCGGCGAATGGAACGGCGCGCGGGCGCGATCCAACGCCCGTTGCGCGACGTAATCGAGATTCACCTCGGCGGATTCCGAGGCCGCGCCGACCGACGCGACCGACAGACTTCCGATTAAAATCCACCGCCTAAAGGTTTGCCACATCTTGATCAAGGAGAACCGAAAACGGGGAAATTTGCAAGTTCAGCCGGAAAACGGGAGTTTTGCTTTGAATTTCAAACTTGCTTGCGGAGCGCGAGTTGTCCCAACTCGCAGTGCGTCCAGACTTTCCACGCGCTGCGGATTGAGGACAATCCGCGCTCCGGCCAAATCAGGACACTGCCACTAAAAACGGCGCGGAATGATTTTATCGCAGATCGGTCACAGCCGGTGTAAGCTGCCGCCGCTTGAGCGAAGAAAATTTCATCCCGCCGGAACCCGCCGGTCTGCGCCAACGCCTGACGGAACTGCGCGAGGCGTTGCTCGCTTTGCACAAGGTCTTGCTGGAATCCGAACGCGCCAGCTATGAAGCGACGTTCGGCAACATCACGTCGCCGTATCAATTCCTGCAACTACTCACGAACGACCCGTGGTTTGCGTGGCTGACTCCCGTGACCCGGCTCATCGCCGCGATGGATGAAATGCTGGATGCGAAAGCGCCGCTGACCGTGGCCGACGTGGACGCGCTGGTGGCGCAGGCCCGAACGCTGCTCGTCGCAACCGAGGTCGGTGAAGGATTTTCCCGCCATTACGACGAAGCCTTGCAACGCACGCCGGATGTGGTCTTCGCGCACGTGGCGGCGGCGAAATTGATTCGGGCACAGACTGCCGGCGTAGCCGCGCGTCGGCAGACCGCCGCAAACTAAAATTACCGGAATAAGATTGCGGCGCTCTGCCGAGACGCCGCTACGCCAAATCAATCCAGCGTCTGCCGGTAGCGTTTGATGCCTATTGTCAGCATCACCAGCAAGAACAATGCAATCGGCCACAAGTCCGGCGCGCATTCGGCCATTCCATTTCCTTTCAGCAAAATGCCGCGCACGACGCGCAGAAAATGCGTCAGCGGCAGGCATTCGCCGATGTTTTGCGCCCAGTCCGGCATTCCCCGGAATGGAAACATATAGCCCGACAACAACAGCGACGGCAGAAAAAAGAAGAACGCCATCTGCACCGCCTGCAACTGGTTTTTGGCGATGGTCGAGAACGTGATGCCCACCGCAAGGTTGGCGAGGATGAACATTAGCGCCAGCGCGAGCAGCAACGGCACACTGCCCACCATCGGCACCGAGAACACCAGTTTCGCCGCCACCAGAATGAGCGTGATCTGGACGTAGCCGATGGTGATGTAAGGCACGATTTTTCCGAGCAGCACTTCGCCCGGATGCACGGGCGTGGAGAGCAGGTTTTCCATCGTGCCGCGTTCGCGTTCGCGCGTGATGGCGAGGCCGGTGATCATCACCATGGTCATCGTGAGCATCACGCCCATGAGGCCGGGCACGATGTTGTATTGGCTGATGCTTTCGGGATTGTAAAGCTGGTGCGTGACGAGGTTAAACGGCGGTGAACTGCCGCGCAATTTCGCCAGCGGTCCGATCAAATCGCGGTCCAGCACGGAAAACGTCAATTGATTGATCGCCGCCGTGGCAAAACCAACGGCGGATGGATCGGTCGCATCGGCTTCGAGGAGCAAATCCGGTTTTTCGCCGCGCAAAAGTTTTCGGGAAAAATCCACCGGCACGGTTATGGCGAATTGCACTTCGCCTTCCGCGAGCATGGTTTTGATTTCCGCCGCGCTGTGCGCCTCGCGCGTGAGATCGAAATAACTGCTGTTATGCAGCGCCCAGATGACGGTGCGGGCAAACGGGCTGTTGTCCGCCGCATAAATCGCCGTGGGTAGATGTTTTGGGTTCGAATTGATCGCGAAGCCGAACAGAATGAGTTGGATAATCGGGATGCCGACCATCATCCCGAACGTCAGCCGGTCGCGCCGCATCTGGATGAATTCCTTCACGACGACCGCCCAAAACCGATGGAAGTTGAAACTCATGTTCTTGGTAGCAGCCAACGTGAGTTGGCTCTGACTATTCTGCAAAAACTAAAATGAGCCGACTGACATTGGCTGCTACGATAATATGGAATTTTCATGAGAAATTATCCTTCGCCGTTTCCATCAAACTGATGAACACGTCTTCCAAGCCCGATTCAATTTTCGTCCAGTGCTGGCCGTCCGTCATCAACGGCGCGGCGTTGGCGCGCAATTTTTCCGCATCACGCCCGCTGACGTGCAACGTCGTTCCGAACGCGACGACTTGCTCCACGCCCGGCAGGCCGCGCAATTTTTCCGCGAGCGCGGGGAGATTTTCGCCGGAAACTTCCCACGTTGTCAGGCCGCCGGCTTTCACGACTTCAGCCACCGTGCCGTGCGCGAGCAGGTTTCCGTAGGCGATGTAGCCGAGGCGATGACAACGCGAGGCCTCGTCCATGTAATGCGTGGTGATGAGAAACGTCAGCCCGGCGGCAGCGAGCTTGTGAATCTCCTCCCAAAAATCGCGCCGCGCCTTCGGATCCACGCCCGCCGTCGGTTCGTCGAGCAGGAGCAATTGCGGCTCGTGGATCAGACACGCCGCGAGCGCGAGCCGTTGTTTCCAGCCGCCGGACAAAGTTCCCGCAAGTTGTTTGCGCCGCTCAACCATGCCGAGCCGTTCGAGACTTTTTTGCACGGCAATTTTCCGCTGCGGCACCTCGTAAAGCCGCGCGATGAAATCCAGATTTTCCTCGATGCTCAAATCCTCGTAAAAACTGAACCGCTGCGTCATGTAGCCGACCCGTTTTTTTATCTCGTTGGATTCGCGGCGGAAATCGAGGCCGAGACACTGGCCGCTGCCGCCGTCGGGCGTGAGCAGGCCGCAGAGCATCCGCAGAAACGTCGTCTTGCCGCTGCCGTTCGGGCCGAGAAAACCGTAAATCTCGCCGGGCCGCACCTGCATGGCGATGTCGTTCACAACCGTGCGCGCGCCGAATTTTTTCGTGACGCCGCGCACGTCAATGGCGAAGTCAGAAGCGCTCATTCACAAATAATTTTACCAGTTTTTCGACAACCTGTTGTTGCTTCTCCTCAGCGTTAATCTTTTTCTTTTCTCCGAATCCAACTCCGAAATGATTTTTGAATTCAACAAGTGAGGCGAAATAAACTAAATTCCCCGCAATGGCAATAGGCATGGTTCCCGAAGTGCACCCTGAGAGATTCCGAATATCTAAAAAACAAATTTGCCCTGTCGACTGGTAACCACCTCCAAATATAAGCATGTCATGAAGAAAAATTGTGCGAATATTTTTTTTGATCAGGTTGAACTCGTCTTCGTCGAATTGTTTTAACAAAACTAACGCTGTATAAACATCGTCTTGATTATCCTGGCTTCCGTAATCCTTGGCCGCAACTACGCGAATCCCAAAATGTTTAAGAGCCGATGCGTGCGGCTTTAATCGTGATGCCAATAAAACACATATCCACGCAAAGAGAGGATGAAACGGTGCAGCTAATTTGCGAATGACAGCAAGCATCATTTCAACTCCACATCCACCGGCTGTCCCGGCCGCAGTTCCGCCGCATCCGCCGGGGAAAATTTGGCCTCGATCATGAACACCAGATTCGCCCGGCTCTCGCGGCTGAAAATCACCGGCGGCGTGTATTCGGCCTGCGTGGCGATGTAATTCACCGTCGCGACAAATGCGTGCGCCGCGCCGTCGCATTTGACGGAAATCATTCCGCCAATTTTCACCTGCGCCAGTTTTTCCTGCGGCACAAAGAAGCGGACTTTCAAATTCGCCGGCGGCAGCAAAACCACCACGGGATTTCCCGCCGCGACAAATTCGCCCTGCCGATACAACGTGTCATGCACCGCCGCATCTGCCGGAGCGAATTGTTGTTTCTGATCGAACGCCCACTTCGCCTTGTCGAGCGCGGCGCGTTGCGATTCGACAGCGGCCTGCGCGGCGCGGATGGCGTCGTCGCGTCCGCCCAGTTTCGCGGTCGCCAAATCCGCCGCGAGCTGGTTGACCTGCGCTTGATTCGCGTCGTTCTGCGCGCGGGCCTGGTCCAGTTCCTCCTTGGAAACCACGTCGGCACCGCCGAGCTGTTCACGCCGCGCGAACTGGGCGGCGGACAATTTCAAATTCGCCTGCGCCCGCTCCAATTGCGCGGCGAGCGACTCGATTTCCGTCGGGCGTTTGCCTTTCGTCAGGTCGTCCAGTTGCGACTGCGACTGCGTGAGATTTTTTTCCGCCTGCGCGAGCGCGGCGGATTCGGACTGCCGTTCCAGCTCAAACAGCGGCTGCCCGGTCTTGACGGAATCGCCGCGCGCGACGGCCAGATTCGTGAGCGCGCCACCAAGCGGGGAAGCGACATAAACATATTCACCCTCGATGTAACCTTGGAATTCGTCCGTCGGATTTTGCGAGCAACCGGCAAACAACCCGGCGGCCAAAACAAACAGATTTAAGCTCAAAAAAACTCTCATACGAACTTGGGGTTGACGGTAGCACGTAAATTTTTTTTGACGAGCGAAACGATTGATTAGACTTTTACCTACCGAATGGTAGGATGGGCGGGCTGATATGAAAAAATTGACGATGTTGTCCCTGTTTCTCGGTTTCACTTTTGCCATTGCTGCTGCCGACACCAACGCGGCGTGGCTCGTGCGACCGCTGTCATTGACGGACGCGCTCAACACCACGCTCCAGCAAAATGCCTCGATTTTAAAGGCTAAAAATGATCTCGAAGCGGTGCACGGCGTGGTGGTGCAGACCCGCGCAGTGGCGTTGCCGCATGTGCAGGCGAGCGGCCAATATAAAGACACCGACCCAAGTGCGATTGAAGGTTTTTTCGGCTCCACCCAGCCGAACGAAAATTGGAACGCGGGCATCCAGATCGTGCAATCCATTTATGAAGGCGGGAAATTGGTTGCGGCCATCCGCGCGGCTGACGCCACGAAACAGCAGGCGCTGGCACAATACCAGACTTCCGTCGCCGACACGTTGCTCGCCGTGCGGCTCGCGTATTACGACACACTGCTGGCGGCACAACAAATCACGGTTCACGAAGCCTCGGTGAATTTGTTGCAAAAGGAACTCGAAGATCAGCAGCATCGCCTCGACGCGGGCACGGTTCCAAAATTTAATGTGCTGCGCGCCGAAGTTGCCGTCGCCAACGAGCGTCCGAATTTAATCCGCGCCCGCAACCAGTATCGCATCGCCAAAAATAATCTGGCCAATCTGCTCGGCTACAATCTGCCGCGCGACATCTGGGAAAACATTCCGTTGAATTTGACCGACGTTCTCGAAGCCGCGCCGTATGAAGTGAATCTGCCCGACGCCATTCAACAGGCGCTCACCAAGCGCACCGAACTCGTTGCTCTGCGCAAAACGGTGGAATTGCAAAATCTCAACATCGTCAGCGCCAAGTCAGGTTACAAACCGACCGTCCAGCTTTTCGCCGGTTACAACTGGTATAATGCGCAATTTACACCGCCGATTGAGCTGGACCATGACATTCACGGTTGGAACGCCGGGGCGCAGATGAATTGGGCCATTTTTGACGGGCTGCTAACGTATGGCAAAGTGGTCCAAGCCAAAGCGCTTTATGAAAGATCAAAGACCGATTTGACTGACGAAGGTCGCCAGATTGAACTTCAGGTCCGCGTGGCTTATTCCGATTTCATCGAGGCGAAGGAAGTTTTGGATTCGCAAGCCAAAGTTCAGGAACAGGCCGACGAAGCCTTGCGCGAAGCCAAAGCGCGCACCGATGCCGGCACCGGCACGCAGCTCGACGTGCTCGACGCCGAAACTTCGCTCACGCAGGCGCGCACGACGCAGATCCAGGCGTTGCACGATTACACCGCCGCCCGCGCCAAACTCGAACGCGCCATCGGCGCCGACCTTGCGCCGGCAAAATAATTTCAGTTCAAACGGCCATTGCAACCAACGCGCGCGGCAAAAATTGTTACTCAAAAACCAATTTGCCGATTGACGGCGGCGGTTGCTCCGTGGATTGTGTCGCGCGTGAAAATCCATCGTGCTCTGCTCTCCGTTTCCGATAAAACCGGACTGGTTCCATTCGCCCAGATTCTCGCCAGCCACGGCGTCGAATTAATTTCCACCGGCGGCACCGCCAAAACCTTGCGCGAAGCCGGCCTCGCGGTGAAGGACATCAGCGAATACACCGGCTTTCCCGAAATGCTTGATGGCCGCGTGAAGACGTTGCACCCGAAAGTCCACGGCGGTTTGCTCTACATTCGCGGCAACGCCACGCACGAGGCGGCGGTGAAAGCGCATGGAATTTCGCCGATTGATCTGGTCGTGGTGAATCTTTATCCGTTCGAGGCGACGGTCGCCAAGCCGAACGTCAGCCTGGACGATGCCATTGAAAACATTGACATCGGCGGGCCTTCAATGCTCCGCAGCGCGGCGAAAAATCACGACAGCGTGACGGTCGTCGTTGATCCGTTCGACTACGCCGAAGTGGCCGAGCAAATTTCTGCGAACGGCAACACGACCTTGGAACTGCGCCGTCAACTGGCGGCGAAAGTTTTCGCGCGCACGGCGGCCTACGACGCAGCCATCGCCGCGCATCTGCAAAAGGAATTTGCCGCCGACAAAAATTCATTGCCGCAAGTGCTGACCATTTCCGCGCCGCTGGCGCAGCCGTTGCGCTACGGCGAGAATCCGCATCAGACGGCGGCACTTTACGGCAAGTTCCATGAATTTTTCAAGCAGCTTCAAGGCAAGGAACTTTCTTACAACAACATTTTGGATTTAACCGCTGCGACAGCGCTCATCGCCGAATTTCGTAATGACGTGCCGACGTTGGCGATTTTGAAACACACGAATCCGTGCGGCGTCGGCCAGGGCGCTAACCTGCGCGCGGCGTGGGACAAGGCGTTTGTCACGGACAAGCAGGCGCCGTTCGGCGGCATCATCGCGGTCAATCAGCCGCTCGACGGGGCGTGCGCGGCGGCCATCGCGGAAATTTTCAGCGAGGTCATCGTCGCGCCGGAATTCACGGCGGAAGCGCTGGAAATTTTGCAGAAGAAGAAAAATCTGCGGTTGCTGCAAATCACGAAATGTCCTTTATCGGCACGGCCTTGGGACGTTCGGAGCGTGGGCGCAGATTCATTTTTATTGCAGCAACGCGATTTGAAAACGACAACGGTCGCCGAGTTGAAAATTGTGACGAAGCGGCAGCCGACGGAAGCGGAGTTGCGCGCGATGCTGTTCGGCTGGCGCGTGGTGAAGCATTTGAAGTCGAATGCGATTTTGTATTGCAGCGAAGGCCGGACGCTCGGCACGGGCGCAGGCCAGATGAGCCGCGTGGATTCGAGCCGCATCGCGGTGTGGAAGGCGGGTGAGGCAAAACTTTCGCTGACCGGCAGCGTGGTTTGCAGCGATGCGTTTTTCCCATTTCCCGACGGACTCATCGCGGCGGCGGACGGAGGCGCGACGGCGGCGATTCAGCCGGGCGGTTCAGTGAAGGATGCCGAAGTCATCGCGGCGGCGGATGAACGCGGGATGGCGATGGCGTTCACCGGCGCGCGGCATTTCCGGCATTGAAGAATTTTGCCGAAGATTACTTCAGTAAAGAGTAGATCAACGCCAGTTGTAAAATTGTGACGGCGGTGAGCAGCACCCATACGAAAAATTCCCGGAGGCGCAGTCCGCGCTGGCGCGGGGCGGCGAGCCAAAATTGGATTTTGGCGGAGCCGAAGGAGATGATGTCGCCGTTGCGAAGCCGCGCGGAGGTTTGCGGTTCTTCGTTGATGGCCGCGAAAGCGTCGGGCGCGGCCTGGAGGATGAAGCCTTCGTTTTTCTGAAATTCCAGCGTGAGGTGGTTTTCCCAGACTCCGGCATCCTCCAGGCACAAATCATTTTCGACCGAACGGCCGACGCGAAAAGGAAAATGGCGGATGACCCGGAGGTCGCCCGCCCTTGTGCCGGAAATAATGCGGAGTTGAACCATCAGAAAAGGCGGCGGCTGACTTCAATTTGGTCGCCGGGATAAACGGGCGGATCAGGGGCTTGGCCGTTGAGGATGGCATCGCAATTTAACTTGAAACGCTGGCCATTGGCGCGGGTGAGCCAGACTTTGCTGCGGTTGGCAAAGTCGGTAAAGTCCTTTGCGGAGGTGATGGCTTTGGAGACGGTCATCGGGCCGGCGTAAATCTGGCGTCCGGGGTCATGGACTTCACCACGGACGTAAAACACCCGGTCGCCAACTTTCACGGTGACGGTCAGATGGGTATAAATTTGGGGAACGTAGAGTGCATGGATGGCGTCCTGTAATTCACCAGCGGTCCGGCCAGCGGCTTTGACGCGCCCGACATCCGGCAAGTTAATGGTGCCATCTTCCCTGATAATCTCCTCGTGCGGAGTAATCGGATCCGGCAGCCCGTCAAAGGTGATGGTGACGGCATCGCCGATGTGCAGCCGGGCGACGGAGTCAGGACCACTGTAATCCGATCCGGGCGCAGCCATGACGGCGTTATTATCAGTGGTGGAGCAACCCGCAAGGGCAAACAGGAGCAAAGGTAAAATGAGCAACAGGCTTCGGCGCAACAAGCGAAATGATTTTGATTTCATCGGCAATAAATACTTGGGGATCTGAACGATCTATTAATACTTTTGTTTGATGTTGACCTCGGTGTCGCCGGGCCCTTTGGCGGCGAGGTCAGCCTTCTTTGCTTCAGCTTCCTGTTCGCTGGGATCACGCGAGTAGTAATAATCGTGGTAATAGCCGCTGTAGTAATAATAGCCCTCGTCCTGCGACATGTTGATGTTGTTGAGAACCATGCCGACGAAGTTGCCGCCGACTTTTTCAATCATCTGCTTGGCGCGGATGGTCATTGGTTGCGGGTAGCGACGGTATTGGATGACCTGCATGACGAGGTCAACTTCGCTGGCCAGAATGGAGGCGTCGCTGACACCAAGGATGGGCGGTGAGTCAAAGAAGATAAAATCGTAGCGCTGCTTGAGTTCGGCAATCAACTCCTTCATCTGCGCGGAACCGAGAATGCCCATCGAGCTGCTGGGCAGCTTGCCGCTGGCCATGAAATCGAGATTGGGCACGGAGGTGGTCTGCACGACTTCAACAACGGTGTTTTGCTTGAGCAGATAATTAGTGAGGCCAAGATTGTTCGCCACCTTGAATAATTTGTGGAGCGTCGGGCGGCGCAAATCGGAATCCACAATCAGAACGCGGTTGCCAGCCTGGGCAAATACCGTAGAAAGATTGATGGTCGTCGTGGACTTGCCTTCGCCGGCACCGGCACTGACGATGACGATGGTATTGAGTTTTTCGTCCTTGCGCGAGAACAGGAGGTTTGTCCGCAGAACGCGATAGGCCTCGGCATGTTTGCTTTCAGCCCCCTCCTCGAGGAGATAGCCGATGTTTTGCGGAATGACGCCAAGGACGGGTGCTTGGAAGGTTCGCTCAACGTCGTCAATGGTTTTCACGCTGGTATCAAGATACTCGATGAAGAAGGCCAGGCCGACGCCCATGATCAAGCCAAAAATCAGGCCGAGCGTTATGTTAAGGGTCTTGTTGGGCTTGACCGGTGCCTTGCCGGGTTCAGCCCTGTCAATGACCTCAACCATGGTGGTCTTGGGAATTTGGGCGTCAATCGTATCAATGACAATTTTTGTATAAAGCAGTTTATGGCTGTCCAGCAATTGATCCAGTTTGCGTTTCTCGTCGTAGTAAGGCTGGTTTTTGGTGGCATTGTCGTGATCTTTTTGCTTGGCCTCTTCAACTTGTTGAACCAGCGAATCAAGCGAAGCTTTTTTGGAATTCACCTGGCTCTGCAGAGTCACCATGATGCCGGCAACGCGATCAATGATCTGTCCGTCCAAGGTATCAATCAGCGTCTGGACGCGGGTCACGTCCAGGTTGGCGGGTGAATAATCAACCTTCAACGCGGCGATTTTGCGTTGCGCTTCGTGATATTGGGCGAGCAGGCTGCCGAGTTCGGCATCAGAAACCACCCCGGGCAGCACGTCACGAAGTTTGCTCTGATTGGTCTGCTGAATGGTTTGAAGATCCTGAAGCTGCACCAGCGATACGTTGTATGCCTGCTCGCTTTCAAGTTTTTGAGCTTGATAGCTTCGTAGTTGTTCCACGGTCAATTCAGGCTCCGGGCTGGAAGCCGTGCCATTGTTAATATCAAGGGTGCGCCGGAGATTATCCACGTTTGCCTGCAACATCTCAATCCGATTGGATTCCTCCAAATACTGCGTTTGATACACCTCCAGCCCGGTGGTCGCCTGCTGCTGCGAAGTCTGAATACGGTAGGTTCGGTAAGCCTCCGCGATGCTATTGGCCAAATCAGCGGCCTCCTTCTTGTCATCGCTATAAACCGTGATGGAAATCAGCTTGGTATTGCGCACCGGGACGAGTCCCATGCGTTGCTTGAGAATCTCCATCGTCTCGGTGGTTTTGAGCGTTTCGCCGTTGTTATACTTTTTACCCCATTCAACATTAAGGTTCATGGTCGCAATGACGTTGCTCAAGACGAGCTGCGATTGCATGATTTCGAAGGTTGTCTGGATAAAGTAAGGATCATAACCAAACGAGGTTGCGGCCGGCGAATTCCCCATGCCCGAAACAATTCCACCTTCATTCTCCACCTTGATGCGGGCAGTGCTGGCGTAGGATTCAGGCAAGATAAGGGTCACCGCCGTCGCAATAATAGCCGTGATGAGGAAGACCGTGATGATGATCGCCTTGCGGATGCGAATCACGCGCCAGTAATCCAAAAAGTGCAGTCTGGCTTCGGGAGCCGCAGAAGTTGTAACTTGATCCATATCGTAAAAAATGAAAGCGGGAGCCCGTTTTAGACTCGGCTCCCTGCTTTATGTTCAAACCATGATGTTGTCAACCATCCCTCAATACTTTGCGGTCAGACCGATGTAAACCCGGTTGCGATCATAGCTGCGACCGGCAATTCCGGACACAAGATCATCATAGTTGTAACCGAGATCGGTAGAAAAATGCCGGTTGATCTGGTAGTTCAGGTTGATTCCCAAACCATAAGCCTCGTCGGAAGAATTGTTGTAGGCACCACCATTAAAAGTTGAACTCGAAAAACGTCCGATTACCGTCCCGAGCAGTTTGGGCGTGAACCGGTGGTTGATGTCTGCGTAAACCACCGTGCTTTCCTGATTCTGCGTAAGGCTGCCGTCTAAACCTGGCGACACCACATCCGTCGCATTGATTTGGTGCGTCAAACCAACCTGAACATAACTGCCGGGAATGTAGGTGTAGCTGACTGACAAATCCGCGTAGGGCGACAAGGACGTGGAATTGCGAGAATCGTTATAGCTGTCCGTGTAGGTCACACCGCCCTTCACCATACCGCTGATATTGGCCGTGAACTGATGGTTGACGCCAACGTAAGCGGTGTGCGACATGAGATCGCGCGAATCGCTCATGTAGGGCACCCCGTTGAGATCAACCGCTATCTGCTCGCCTCCGGTGTAATTCACCAGATTAAAATTATATCCAATAAAGGCCATGGTCTCCGGCTGGATGGTCCACTGGAAATCCAGCGACACGTTTTGCTCATCCCGATTCAGAATCCCCGCATAGCTGGGAGCGCTTGCATTTCCCCCGCTGTTTTGATAGTCGTAGAAATCATTTCCGTAATGGAACGCGGTGCTCAACAGGCGCGTCCATTCCGTGTTCAAAGTGAAGTTGGCGTGGTTGGCCATGTTATCGCCCTCAATACGGTATGGAACCGATTGTTGGGGATCCAACAATTGCGGTTCCTGACCAATCGCAAATGAATCGGTGACATTTGCCCGCCAGCGCTCATTGAACGCATGATCCAGCCATAATTCCATCTGATGCGTCTGGTCAAACGCGTCAACCCCCATATCTTGCCGCTGTTGGTAATAGAAAAGACCGTAAGTGTAGCGCAAACCAAATTCGGTCTGCTGCAAGGGAACATTGAGAGAAATTGTCGGCAAAACCTCCAGACCAAAACTGCCCTTTTGATTACCGCCCACCGCGTAATTGTCATCATAAAACCCACGCAGCGTCCCCGACACGTTCCAATCCTTTGGCGAAAGCGCATCCGGCGCTGCCGCAAAAACAGTTTCAAATCCAGCGGCGCTAACCGCCGCCAGCCCGGCAGAGATAAATATTTTTTTCATAGCAAATATTTTTTTCATAACATATCTAGACTTTTAACAGACTTTTAACTTGGACTACAGGCACCACATTTCATTCAAAAAAAGCGCCTCAGCCGATTACTCCGGCCAATCTAACAAGACTGCAAGCTGTCCGTCAAAGCTTTTTTTCATATCTTATTCACCGCCAACATCACCATAATAACGTGAATTTGACATTTGACACTTCTACGTTTCCATTCCGTCACCCGTTGCGTTGCAATTCTTTCGATAATTTTTGCCGGCCCAAACAGTTCACCACATCCGCCTTTTCCAGCCAGCCTTTGCGTGCGATCCCCGCGCCCAACCGCAGAAAACCCGCGTGTTCATTGCGGTGTGCGTCGGGATTGATGACGCACTTCACGCCTTTGCTTTTCGCATAAGGCCAGTGCCGCCAGTCCAAATCGAACCGGTGCGGATTGCAATTCAGTTCAAGCCACGTCCCCGTCGCGGCGCACGCATCAATCACCGCCGGCACATTCACCGGATACGGCTCGCGCTCCAAAAGCAGCCGGCCCGTCAGGTGACCGATGATATGGACGAACGGATTTTCCACCGCGCGAATCAGCCGCTTCGTGTTTTCCGCCTCGTTGCTCGACGGCACATGCAAACTGGCCACGACCACGTCCAATTCCGCCAGCAACTCGTTGTCGAAATCCAGCCGGTCTTTCAAAATGTCCACCTCGCTGCCGGTCAATAATCTAAAGTCGCTGCCGCGCGCCGCAAACTTCTCGTTAATTTTTTTAATCTCCAAAATTTGTTCCCGCAGCCGTTTCGCATCCAGCCCGTTCGCCTGAAACGACGACTTTGAATGATCCGTGATCGCCCAGTATTCGAGTCCCAATTCTTCCATGTAGGCCGCGATTTCTTCGAGCGTGTTTTTGCCGTCGCTCCAGTTCGAGTGATTGTGCAGCGCGCCTTTCAAATCCGTCCACTCGATCAATTTCGGCAGATTATTTTTCTCCGCCGCCAAAAATTCGCCGTGATCCTCGCGCAATTCCGGCGGCACAAACACCAGATCCAATTTCTGAAAAATCTCCGCCTCGTCCTGGCACGGCACGAGCAATTTCGCATCGCGCGTCTCCTCTTTCGATTTGAACAAACCATATTCATTCAGCCGCAGCCCGCGCTGAATCGCCCGTTGCCGCATCACGATGTTGTGTTCCTTGCTGCCGGTGAAATACGCCAGCGCAAACGGAAATTCCGCGTCGCTCACCACGCGCAAATCGCATTGAATTCCGCCTGCTAAAATCACGCTCGCCTTCGTTTCACCTTTCGCAATGACTTTGACGATACCTGGCTGCGAAACAAAAAACTCAATCACCGACGCCGGTTTCTTCGACGACGCCAGCAAATCAATGTCGCCGCAAATTTCCTTGAACCGACGCAAACTGCCCGCCGGGCTGCAACGAATCACCGCCGGATGTTCGCGCAAATTTTCGAGCAGCGGTTCCGCCGCGCGCAACGCCTGACTCAACAAATGTTTGCTCGCGTAAGTCCGCTTGCGTTCGATGCCTTCCAAAATGTTCGCCTGCGTTTTATCACCGAAGCCGTCCAGTTCCGCCACTTTGCCCGCCTTGCAAGCCGCTTCAAGTTTTTCAATGGAATCCACGCCGAGCTTTTTGTTCAACGCCTGGATTTTCTTCGGCCCCAGCCCGGAAATTTCCAGCATCTTGATCAAGCCGGGCGGAATCGAAGCCTTCAACTCGTCGTAGTATTTCAATTTTTCCGTTTCGACGAGTTCCGTGATTTTTTGTTCCAGCGCCTCGCCGATGCCCTTGATTTCGCCGAGCCGCTTTTCCGCGACGAGCGTTGCCAGCGGCTCGCGCAAACCTTCCAACGTCCGCGCCGCGTTGACATAAGCCCGCGTCTTGAATGGATTTTCACCTTTCAATTCCAGCAGCACGCCGATCTCCATCAAAATCTCTGCGACCTTATCTTTGTCCATGCGCCAAATATGATGTGCAATTTGGAAAGTTCAAATTTGTTTCTTCGCGTTCTTAATCCTAATCTTAATCTTAATCGCTCCGTCAGGTCGGGATTAGGTTGCGATTAAGATTATGATCAAGAGAAAAAAATTGCCCGTCGCCCTCACCATCGCCGGTTCCGACAGCGGCGGCGGCGCAGGCATCCAAGCCGACCTGAAAACTTTCGTCGCGCTCGGTGTCCACGGCGCGAGCGTCATCGCCTGCCTCACCGCGCAAAATCCCAAGCGCGTGCTTGCCGTTGAACCGTGTTCGCCGAAAATGTTGCGGCAACAGCTTGAAGCGGTGTTTGAAGAATTGAATCCGGCGGCGGTAAAAACCGGAATGTTGTTCTCGGCAAAAAATATTTCCGTCGTCGCAGATTTTTTCCGCAACTTAAAATTAAAAACTAAAAACTTAAAACTCATCGTTGATCCGCTGATGATTTCCACCAGCGGCGCAAAACTGCTGGAACCGGCGGCAATAAAAATTCTCACGGAAAAACTTTTGCCGCTCGCCGCGCTCGTCACCCCAAATTTGGATGAGGCAGAAATTCTGGCCGGACAAAAAATTTCTTCCATTGAAGCCATGCGCGGCGCGGCGCGGGAAATTTTTTCGCGCTTCGGCTGCGCGGTTTTATTGAAAGGCGGTCACTTGAAAAATTTCACCGAGGCCGTGGACATTTTTTTTGACGGCGAGACGGAACTGCTCTTATCCGCCCCGTTCGTCAAAGGCGTCCGCACGCACGGCACCGGCTGCACTTATTCCGCCGCGATTTGCGCCGCGCTCGCGCTCGGCCATAATTTGCCGCACGCGGTCGAGCTGGGAAAACATTTCGTCACGTCAGCCATCGCCGATAGTTATCGCATCGGAAACCATTTCGCACTCGGCCAGGTTTCGCTGGATACGCTCAAAAATCCGGCTGGCGCAGGCGGAAAAATTGTTGGGCATTCGTCGCATTCAGCATCAGGCTGTTCAGGCTGTTCGTGATGACGGGCGACGAAAGATTGTTGGTGCTCCAGACGGGCGATACCAGATTCGTCGCCGCTTCAACACGAAAACCCGCCGGATAAACCGGCCACGTCAAGGCAATGTTCGTGGCGGATTTTGCAATGCTCAACGTCGGCGCGACAAACGCCCACGCCAGCGCGTAGGTTTCCGAACTACTGACGGTGCCAATCCCGCCCGCTTTCCAGACCTGCAAATCGTAACGGCCTGGCGCGAGCTTCGGCACGAAGATGTGTTCGACGTTGTCCACGAGGCTCGTGCTGCACGCGACCAGATTGCTGTTGGCGGTGTCATACAAAAACAGATCGAGGTTGTTGATGCCGCTCTGGTTTTGCTGGCGATTCCAGACGAGCGTGGCCGTGACGGTGAACGGCGCATTGCTGGCGCCACTCGTGACGTTGAAATAATAATGGTTCATCTTGTCATTCGGAACGCTGCTGGAAAGCGTGTTGAAATCCCAGCCGCTCAACACGCTCACGGTGCCGGTCGCGCCGGTGGGCGGATGCGGATTGCCGGTGGCAACGCTTGTAGAAACGATGTAACTGCGTTTGCCGCCCGCCAGTTGTTTATAGGAATTGAACACGTTCAATACGCCCGCGCCATAAAGCGGATGAAGCGGAGTAGCGGGGGAATTCGTCCAGCCCGCCGGCTTGATGGCGCCGTTCAACAGCAACGCTTTCAAGGTGCGGATATCCACGGCTGCACTGGTGTCGCTGCCCCCATCACCGCGCAATCCGGCCTGCATCAGCAACGCCGCCGCACCCGAGACCAGCGGCGTGGTATAGCTCGTGACGGTGTCTGGCGAACCGGGTGCGACGATGTCCGGTTTGCTCCGGCCATCAGGCGTCGGCCCGTAAGGCGTGCTGGAATTATCGGAAACGCCTACGCCGATCCCATTGTAGCAGGTGGCCGGTGAATAAACCTGCTGGCCGTTGAATCCCGCGCCGCTGACAAAAAGCACGTTGTTCGCCGCCGCATAATTGTCATAACTTTGATCCGCGCTCGCGTCGTTTGTGCCGTAAGTGAAACTCTGGTTCACCACGCGTTCGGAAATCGTGTTCCCCAGACTGATGTAGTGGTTGATGAAGGTGTCCGCCTCGTAATTGTTCACCTGCGCCACATTCGTGGCCACGCCACCGGACCTGCCAAAATAATTTCCCGCCACATTGTTGGCGTGTCCCGATGGCCCGCCCAGCGAGTTGGGATAAGTGTTTGCGCTGCTCACCAGCACATAAGGCGGCGTGCCGTAGAAATAAGTGAACAGACTGCTTGGTTGACCGACGGCGCCCGGATTGACCTGCCAATTGGTCGCCGATTCGTATCCCGCCTCCGCCTGTCCGACACTGATGCCCGCACCATTAAGGTTGGTCGTCACTGCTCGCAACAACGTGACGCCGATGGTGTCGAGGCTCGCAGCTTGAACCACTACGCTGAAAAACAGAATAAAAATGAAAACCAGCGCGGTTTTTCGTTTCAACAGGTTGCTCATGTTTCTGATTAAAGGGAATTTTCCAAGCCAACCATAGCTTATCCTGCCTGGAAATCAAAGGTGCATATTCCCTTTTGCCGCCGACCCGCTACACTGCCCGTGTGTCCGACACGCTCGTCGTCAACGAAATTTATTTGAGCCTGCAAGGCGAAAGCACCTTTGCCGGGCTGCCGTGCGTTTTCATCCGGCTCACCGCCTGCGATCTGCGCTGCTCGTATTGCGACACCGCGTATGCCTTCACCGAAGGTAAAAAAAGAACGCTCGCGGAAATCTTGAAAGGAGTTCGGCGACGGGCCGGCCCATTTCACGGCAAACACCTCTCCTTAACACCGGGCTTCAGCCCGGTGACAGCGCGAACGGAGCGATCCCCAGCCGTTTCAACGGCTTTCCGCATCGGACCAACCGCTGAAGCGGTTGCAGGCGGAGCGGCGTCTATCACCGGGCTGAAGCCCGGTGTTAATGAGATTTTGCGCCTCCCGCTTGTGGAACTCACCGGCGGCGAACCGTTGCTCCAGAAAAATTCTCTGCCGCTGATGAAATTGCTCTGCGACGACGGTTTCACCGTTTTGATTGAAACCAGCGGCGCGCATGACATTTCAAAAATTGACCCGCGCGTCCGCCGCATCATGGATTTGAAATGCCCCGCCAGCGGCGAAGTCGCGCGCAATTGTTTTGAAAACATCGCGCACCTGAAAGCCACCGACGAAATCAAATTCGTCATCGGCACGGTTGAAGATTACGAATGGGCCAAACAGCAGATCGCCGCGCACAAACTGGATTCCATTTGTCCGCTGCTGTTTTCCTGGGTGCATCCGCTCGCGCCGGAACAGCAGAGCAAGGCGCTCAAAAAAGTTCCCGCCGGCCTCACGCCGATTTCGCGCCGCGAACTCGCGGAAAAAATCATCGCCGACGCCCTGCCCGTCCGTTTTCAAATCCAGCAGCACAAAATCATCTGGCCACCGGAACAGCGCGGCGTTTGAAACCACCAATGGACACGAATAGACACGAATCCGAAAACGGGTTGACGCGAATTCCGCTAATTTGCGCGAATTCAAAATTAATTCGCGTTAATTCGCGCAATTCGCGTCAAAGTCTTTTTCCCCGCATCCGTGTTCATCCGTGGTTAAAAAATGAAAACATTTGAAACCATCGCCCTGCTGCGCGACTACGAATCGCGTAACCTGCTGTTCACCGAACCGGACGGCTCGTGGCCGATTGTCTGGGAACGCGCCAAAGGCGTGAACGTCTGGGACGCGGAAGGGAAAAAGTATTTGGATTTGACTGCGGCGTTTGGTGTCGCCGCCGCCGGTCACGCCAATCCAAACGTTGTCAAAGCCGGCCAAAAACAAATGGCCCGGCTGCTTCACGCGATGGGCGACGTGCATCCACACGCACTGAAGGCGCAACTTGCGCGCGAGTTGAGCCGCATCACTTTTGAACGCTGGGCAAAGAAAAATCGGCAATCGGCAATCGGCAATCGGCAATCAGGAAAAGTCATTTTCTCCAACTCCGGTTTTGAAGCCGTCGAATCCGCGCTCAAGACGGCGATGCTCGCCACCGGCAAACACGGTGTCATCGCGTTCGAGGGCGCTTATCACGGACTCGGCTACGGTGCGCTCAACGCCACGCACCGCGAACATTTCCGCAGCCCATTTCAATCGCAATTGCGCGAGTTCGGATATTTCGCGCCGTTCCCCAAAAAAACTTCCGATCTTGCGACCGTCGAATTTCAAGTCCGCCATTTTTTCCGGCGCGAACGTATCGGTGCCATTCTCGTTGAACCAATTCAAGCGCGCGGCGGCATCAATGTTCCGCCAAAAGAATTTCTGCCCTTGCTCCGAAAACTTTGCGACGACCATGGCGCGCTTTTGATTCTCGATGAAATTTACACCGGCTTTG
>DMQW01000061.1:462-3189 GCA_003455565.1 Limisphaerales bacterium | reverse complement strand
GCCACAAAAGGTTTGATCTGGTCGCGGTCGGCTTTGTCCAGGTTGAACTTGGCAACGTGGTCGTTCAAGTCGTCCAACAACTGGTCGGCGTCGCGGAAATAGCGGTCGAGGTAGATTTCCGTGAACAGCAGGCCGAGATATTGAAAATATTTCCACCGGAGCGATTCACCGCGCCGGGCGCTGATGTTCTGCGTGTGGCGGACAATGTTTTGATCGTAGGTGAGCAGAAGATCGCGAGAAAGTTGTTTGCGCTTGAACAGCCGGTTGGCGATTTCGTGATGGAAACGCGAGACGTTGTTTTCGTCCACGCCCTCCAGCGCGGTGTCGTGCAAACTATCGGTCAAAGGGATGAATGAATCCGCCTCGAACAAGCCGAGAATCCACTGGTTCAAAACCAGCCGCTGGTCGAAGCGGAGCGCGGGCGCTTGCGGGCGGCGGACGCGGCGGCTGGTGGTTGGCGCGGCGGGGGGCATCTTAAAAATTGTTTTGGGTAAATCCCATAGTTATGGGGTGCGTTCCATATTGTTTTGGGTGTGATTCCATAAATATCCAAACGCGCCACTTCTAGCTACTTCTAACCACTTCTAGCTGTTTTCCACTAGACATTGCTAGAACTAGATAGAAATGAGTTGGATTCGCCTGATTCATTTCAATTCCCGCTTTTCTTGGGTGCTTTCTTGGTCTTCGGGGCAGCCTGCAACTCCTTCACCTTCTTCACCGCCGCCTCGAAATCCACTTCCACCGGACTGGGCTGCGCGTCCTCCAACACTCGGAATTTCGCGTATTCCCGTTCCGCCTTGCCGATGGCCTTGTCGTGCGAAATTTTGCCCGCATGCGTGAGAATGTCCCGCTCGCTCAGGCGCAGAAAGCCGTCCAGCTTCGTAATCCAGTCCCGCATCGTCATCAGCTTCCGGCTTTTGGCCTGTAACTCGCCGAAATCCAGATACAGCGACACGATCAGGTTGAGCGCCTCAATTTCCTCGTGGCCCAGATAATTTTTGGCGATGCCGATGTCTGCCTTGCGCGGGCGATTTCCCGCCCAACTCGTCAAGCCCATGTTCGGCTTGATCGCATCCGCCCGCTGCGAAATGATTTCCGCTGCCGTGTGACCGTGAGCCGCCCAATGAATTTTGTTTTGCACCGTGGCAAAAAACTGGTGCGATGCTTCCGCGTTCCCGTCGTAATCGCTGCTGGTGGCGTAGAGATCCAGCACCTTGCGCCAAAAAACTTTTTCCGACGACCGGATGTCGCGGATGCGCGCCAGCAAACGCTCGAAATAAACTCCCCCGCCGGCTTCCTTGAAACGCTCGTCGTCCATCGTGAAGCCTTGCACGATATACTCCCGCAACCGCTGCGTGGCCCAGATGCGGAACTGCGTGCCGCGCAGAGATTTTACGCGGTAGCCGACCGAAATGATCACGTCGAGGTTGTAGAATCGGGTCAGATAATTCTTGCCATCAGCGGCAGTTGTAAAGAATTCCTTTACAACTGAATCTTCGCGCAATTCCTTTTCCGTGAATAGGTTCTGAACGTGCGAGCCGACGTTCTGCTTCGTGGTCTGGAACAACTCCGCCATCTGATTTTGCGTCAACCAGACGGTTTCATTTTCCAGCCGCACCTCGACGCGCGTGCTGCCATCTTCCGTTTGGTAAAGGACCAGTTCGGAACTTGATTTCGGTGTCTCTGCCATAATTTTCTTTGCGGTTAAATTTTAGAATCGGCGGCGCGGCAGCACCGCCCTACCGGGTTCACACATCCTGCACGTCGAACATCAGCCGTTTGAACTCGTCCTCGGTGCGGCGGACTTTCCAGGTTTCGTCGGCGCGTTTGAGGTTTTCCAGATTGTTATCGCCGTTGACGTAGATGACGGCGAACTCCATGTCCTTGGTGTTGTAGCCTTGTTTCTGGAAAAAGGCGTCGAGGTCGGCGTTGGATTTCTCGGCCACGTTGCGCCAGATGACCAGCGTCTTTTCACCGGTCGGGTTCAGGCCGGTGACGACCTTGAAGCCGCGAATGGTGTCCGTGTGGCTCACGCGCAGGCCGAGCAGATAATTGAACGTCTCCACCAAATCCACGTTCACGGCGCGCGATTCGCCCACGCTGCCGGTGGCGATTTTTAGCTGGTAGGCGAACGGGTTGGCGAACTGCGCCACCGCCAGCAACGACGCGTTCCCGGCGCTTTCCACGTCCAGTTGGTAGCGGAGCAGATAATCCTCGCGCAACGGCGCGTGCTGGCGCAACAGGTCGTCCTGCGCCTCCGTGCGTTTCAATTCCAGATTGTTCAAGGCGTCCTCGTAGGATTCGAGGCGGAGATATTTGAACAGGTGGCTTGAACCTTCCCGCGAGACGGGTTTGCCGTCCTTCCAATCTTTGGAGTAAATGACTTTTTGCAGACGCGGCTTCAAAACGGTGTCGAAATAATCATTCACCTCGACCAAAATATATTTCCGCTTCCCGCTATCTTCGCGATTCAATTTGATAACGGCATGTCCAGTTGTGCCACTGCCGCCAAAAAAGTCGAGCGTCAGAGCATCCGTTCGCTTGTTTGAAATCCGCATCAAATCCGAGATCAATCCAACTGGTTTTGGATACGAAAACTTTTTCACACCAAACATTTCAATCAGTTGTTCCGTTCCTGTTTGAGTGGTTTCGGCTTCCGCCCAAATTGAAATTGGAGTTGCAAGATCTCCTTTGCCGAGTCGTTCCTGCAAAAATAATTTGCGCTTT
>DMQW01000061.1:0-214 GCA_003455565.1 Limisphaerales bacterium | reverse complement strand
AGCCGTTCCTTTTGTGCCGAAAGAAATACGCTTGTCGTCAAAAAGAATTTGGTAATCCGCTTTGTTAATAGCCCAACTGCGGCCTTTTGGCGGTGGATAACCGACGCCCGTGTTTGGATTAACAATTTCGTATTGAGTGTCACCGCCGGGTTTGTTTGCATCAAGCGGCACAGGTTTCCAAGGGCCGCGAGGGTCTTTATCTGGGTTTGAATAC
>DMQW01000399.1 GCA_003455565.1 Limisphaerales bacterium | reverse complement strand
ACTTGGATTTGATCGTCGAGTTTTATGAAATGCCAGGATTGTTTGAATTTATTGCTTTGGAAAATCATTTGTCGGACAAGCTCGGTGTCAAAGTGGATTTGCTGACGCTTGATTCCCTCAAGCCGCGCGTCAGCAAAAATATCGTCAAGGAAATGATTTTTGTGTGAAAAGCGAACGCACACCAGCAGACTATATCAGTGACATTTTGGAAGCCTCCGCGCAAATCGCCCAATTCATTCAAGGGATGACTTTGGAAGATTTTTCTGCGGACAATAAAACGCAGTTCGCCGTGATTCGTGGTTTGGAAATCATTGGTGAAGCAGTTCGGAAAATTTCTCCGGCAGTTCGTGAAAAACATCCTCAAATCCCATGGCGTGAAATAGCTGGAATGCGGGACAAGCTCATTCACGATTATATCGGCGTGAACACGAATATTGTTTGGAACGCCGCCACGAAAAATTTGCCGGCTCTCGATCCAAAACTTCGTGAGATGCTCGATGCTCTCTGATAAAAATTCTTCCCCGCTTTCCCGCCCGCCGCTGGAGCGGATGTTGCGCATTCATCAGGCGCTGCAGGCGGGCGGATTTCCCAACGCCAGCAAACTCGCACACGAAGCCGAAGTTTCCACCAAGACCATCCACCGCGACATCGAGTTCATGCGCGACCGGCTCAATCTGCCGGTGGAATACGCCGCCAGCCGCAACGGCTATTTTTACAACGGCGAAGTCAGCGCGTTTCCAACGATGCAAATCACCGAGGGCGAAATCTTCGCGCTCGTCGTCGCGGAAAAGGCCTTGCAGCAATATCGCGGCACAAGTTTTGAGAAACCGCTGTTGAGCGCGATCAAAAAAATGGAGCAGGCGCTGCCCGACACCATTTCGCTCAACCTCGCCGACATCGAACAGACCATTTCCTTCCGCACGCGCGCCGAGCCGATTTTGAATCTGGAGATTTTCGACGCGCTCGCCAAGGCCGTCGCGCAACGGCAGCAGCTTGAACTGCATTACCGCAAGCCCGGTCAGCCGGCGGAGAAACGCATCGTGGACGCGTATCACTTGGCGAACATCAACGGCGAATGGTATCTCTTCGCGTTCGACCACGCGCGCAAAGACCTCCGCACGTTTGTTCCCGCGCGCATCCAGTCCGTGCAGCCGACGGGAAAAACTTTTGAGCGCACGCAGAAATTTTCGCTGGAGAAAAGATTGCGCGACAGTTTTGGCGTCCACTCCGGCGAAGGCGAATTTGCCATCGTCATCCGTTTCAACGCCCGCGCCGCCGATTACATCCGCGAAAAGAAATGGCACCCGTCGCAGACCTTGCGCGAACTGAAGGGCGGCGGAGCGGAATTGAAAATGAAGCTGTCCAGCCTCGCCGAAGTGCAGCGCTGGGTCTTGAGTTGGGGCGGCGATGCGATAGTTTTGAAGCCGCACGAACTGGCTGAATCAGTCCGTCAGGCCGCCCGGAAAATTCTTCACCCGGCGGCGTGAATACGAAACCCCTCGTTCACGCCGCAAGCTGGTGGTTATATTAGTTTCCACAGTCCTTGTTGATTGAAAGATAAGGAATGAATGTTCTTGTGATAAGCCAGGAAACTTGGTAAGGTTGTCCCATCTCCACCATTTCTGGTTTGTTGGCTGTGAACCTCCAATATTGGCGACACCGGTTTAACTCGGTGAACTCACGGTCAACCAAATCATGAAATATAACTCCATCCTGCTCGCACTGGCCGTTGCCACATGCAGCTTTCTTATCACTGTCAATTCCGCGACCGCCCAAGGCACCGCCTTCACCTATCAAGGCCGGTTGAATGATGGCGGCAGTCCGGCTCACGGCGCTTACGACTTTCGTTTCAAGCTGTATGCCGATCCGTCAGGCACCACGCAAATCGGCGCCAGCTTTTTGACCAATGCCATTCCCGCGACCAACGGCTTGTTCGTCACGCCGATTGATTTTGGCGGCGGCATTTTCAACGGCAGCAATTACTGGCTGGAAGTGGACGTGAAAACCAACGGCGCGGGCAGTTACGCCGTGCTCACTCCGTTGCAGGCCGTGACACCCGCGCCGTATGCGGTGTTTGCGAACACGGCGAGCAATCTTTCCGGCACGCTGCCCACGGCGCAGTTGAGCGGGACCATCGCCAACGGCAACCTGCCGGCGAGTCCGAGTTTCTCCGGGAACGTTACTGCCACGGGTGGTTTTGCAGGCAACGGCGCGAATGTGACGAACGTGAACGCCGCCAGCCTCGGCGGCTTGAGCAGTTTGAATTTTTGGAAATTGGGCGGCAACAACGTGGCCGCCGGACAATTCCTCGGCAGCACGAACAATCAGCCGCTGGAATTGTGGGTGAACAACTCCCGGGCTTTGCGTCTGGAGCCGGGCACAAGTGGTCAGGGTGCGCAAAATGTGATTGGCGGTTCGCAAAATAATTTTGTTTCCAGCGGCGTTGTGGGCGCCACGGTTGGCGGCGGCGGAGCGACGAATTATTTTGGATTGCATTATACGAACAGCGTGACGCAGGATTTTGGCACCGTCAGCGGCGGCGGTCAAAACACCGTCAGCGGCTATGCCGCAATGGTGGGCGGCGGCGTGCTGAACACCAGCAGTGGCAACCATGCGGTGGTGGGCGGTGGCCAGAGCAATCAAGCAACGAACTGGTATTCCACCGTGCCGGGCGGGTTGAACAATACGGCGGGTGGGCAAACGAGCTTCGCCGCCGGTGACAATGCGCAAGCTATCCACAATGGCGCATTCGTGTGGGCGGATTTTCAAGGCACGGCGTTCAGCTCCACAAAGACAAACCAATTCAACGTGCGCGCCAACGGCGGCGTGCGTTTCGTCACTGCGGGTGCGGGCATGACTTTGGATGGACCGTTGAGTCTGCCCGACCCGGCCACCATATATTCCGGCGGCGGGTCCATATTGAGTGCTGCCTCTTCCGGGTCTTATACTTTTTTTGC
>DMQW01000370.1 GCA_003455565.1 Limisphaerales bacterium | reverse complement strand
CAGTGCGGACAAATCGTGCGGATCAGGCGTTGCGCCATGACGGCCTCGACGGATGAGGCGACGAGAAACGGCTCGATGCCCATGTCAATCAACCGGGTGAACGCGCTCGGCGCATCGTTCGTGTGCAGCGTGGAAAAAACCAAGTGGCCGGTCAGCGACGCGCGGATGGCGATTTCCGCCGTCTCCGTGTCGCGGATTTCGCCGACCATCACCACGTTCGGGTCTTGCCGCAAAATGTGGCGCAAACCCATCGCGAACGTCAGCCCGATGTCCGAACGCACGGCGATCTGGTTGACGCCTTTCAGTTCGTATTCCACCGGCTCTTCAATGGTGATGATGCGTTTGTGAACGGAATTGATCGCGCTCAAAAACGCGTAGAGCGAGGTGGATTTGCCGGAACCGGTCGGGCCGGTGACGAGAAAAATGCCGTGCGGCTTGATGATGATGTCGCGGATGGCATCTTCTTCCAGCTTGGAAAAACCCAGCTTGTCCAAACTCAAAAAGATTTTTCCGCGCGTGAGCAGACGCAGCGAAACGCTTTCGCCATAAACCGTCGGCACGGTGGAAACGCGGATGTCAATTTCCTCGCCCTTGATGCGGACGTTGATGCGGCCGTCCTGCGGCAGGCGTTTTTCGGAGATGTTCATCCCGCTCATCACCTTGATGCGCGAAATGAGCGCGGCTTGAAACCGTTTCAACTGCGCGGGCAGCGGAATCTGGTGCAGGATGCCGTCAATGCGGTTGCGGATGCGCAACTCGTCCTCCTGCGGCTCGAAATGAATGTCCGTCGCGCGATCTTTGAACGCCTCCCAGATGATCTGGTTCACGAACTTGATGACGCTCGCCTCCTGATCGCCCTCAGTGATTTCCTTGTCATTGGCGATTTCGAGATCCATCGGTTCGTCGCCGCTCATTTCATCGAGCGTTTCAGCGCCGACACCGTAAAATTTCTTCAACGCCTTCTCGATTTCCGGGCGCGTCGCCAGCGCGAACGAAACCGGCATATGCGCGTCAAAACGAACCGCATTCATCATCGCCGCGTCAAACGGATCGCTGACGGCGATTTGCAAAACTCCGTCGTTCACCGCGACCGGCATGATGAAGTATTGAAAGGCAATCTTCGTGGAAATTTTATTCCGCGCCTCGGTTGGCACCACGAGTTTGGGCAGGTCAAGATACGGCCAGCCGAGCGCGGTCGCGAGCCGCTGGATGAAAATGTCCTCCGCCACGCCGCGTTCGCGCGCGACGAACGTCAGCAATGGCTCGGCGGAACCGGCGTCCGCCGCCGTTCCCCAAGCCTTGCGCCAGTCCTCGAACTGCGCCGGAGACGCTTCCGCGACCGTCGCAACGAGATGTTTGACCGAGCCAATAGCCATTTTAGTTCTGATTTAACAATTGGAGCCGCGAAAAGTTGCAGAAATTCTTGAGCTTTACAAACCTTGATTGCGGTTTGCCGTGGGATTGTTCACAAACGCAAATTTGCCAAACGCCGGTTTTTTGGTAATCCTTTTGTGTGGATTTTTTCATTCAACGCAGCGAACTCTGCGACATCTACGACAAAGTCGTCGCGGGCGAACGCATTTCCGAAGCCGATGCGATGCGGCTGTTTGAATCGAAGGACCTGAACGCCCTCGGTGCCATCGCCGATTTCGTGCGGCAGCGCAAAGTCGGCAACCGCGCCAGCTACATCGTCAACCGCTACGTCAACTACTCGAACTACTGCATTCTGTCGTGCCAGTTCTGCTCGTTCGCGCGCAAGAAACGCGACGCCGACGGCTTCCAGTTTTCCGTCGAGGAAATCGTCGGGAAAGCGCGCGAAGCGTTGAAGCTTGGCATCACGGAACTGCACATCGTCGGCGGACTGCATCCGTCGCTGCCGTTCAGTTATTACACGGACATGCTGCGCGCGTTGAAAAATCTGGATGCGCGGCTGCAATTGAAATGTTTCACCGCGATTGAAATTTTACATCTCGCCTGGCTCGCGAAGAAATCCGTCGAACAGACGTTGATTGAATTGAAGGACGCCGGACTCGATTCGCTCACCGGCGGCGGCGCGGAAATTTTCCGCAAAGAAGTCCGTTCGCAGATCGCCAAGGGCAAGGAATCCGCCGAGGAATATCTGGACGTGCATCGAACCTGGCACAAGCTCGGCGGGCGCAGCACCTGCACGATGCTTTACGGCCACGTCGAAAGCCTCGCCGACCGCGTGGATCATTTGCGGCAATTGCGCGCGTTGCAGGACGAGACGCATGGCTTCACCGGCTTCGTGCCGCTCGCGTATCAGCCGGAGGACAACGACATTCCCGTCGCGCATCCGCCGACCGGCTTCGATTCGTTGCGCACCATCGCCGTCAGCCGCATCTACCTCGACAATTTTCCGCACGTCACCGCGTATTGGGTCGGCCTCGGCCTGAAGCTCGCGCAAGTCGCATTGAGCTACGGCGCGGACGACCTCCACGGCACGATCATCGAGGAACACATCTTCCACATGGCTGGCGCGACCTCGCCGCAATTGCAGACCGAGGCGGACATGATCAAAGCCATCCGCGAAGCCGGCCGCACGCCGGTGCAGCGGAATACTTTTTACGAGCCGATCAA
>DMQW01000105.1:1372-4863 GCA_003455565.1 Limisphaerales bacterium | reverse complement strand
ATCTAACAACCAAGTCCTAATAATCAATCACCATGAAGACACAGAATCGTTTGAATGGAATCCTCACTTATTTGTGCTGTGCCTTGAGCCTGGCCTGCCTGCCGCTGGCAGGCCACGCATCAAATCTGATCCAGACAACTGCAGTCGGTAGCAGCACAGGATGGAACACCTCTGGGATATGGAGGACCAACGGGGTGGGCACCGCCGGTCCAAATCCTGTGGCCGGCAACACCTACGAGTGCCAATCCAACACGATTCCGTTCGGAAACAACGTGAACAACTCCCGGATGCGCAACTTGTATGCCAGCACCTCGCCCAATCCCCAGACTTTTCCTGGAGACTCCCTGACCATGGATGCCAACACCGAGTTCCGGACCAAACGGATATCCAGCAGCAGCGTCCCGCCGGTCATTTTTCCAGGGGTTGGCGGCAATCCGGGCTTGATTCTGAACGGCGGCGTCCTGAACACCGGCGATGACGGGACGTTTCAGATTGGCGGTATTATCCAGGTGGCCAGCACCTCTTTAATTTGCCCCGGCGACAACGGTGCCGGCCCCACGCCGCGGCCCAACCGTGCGTTCACTATTAACGGCCAGCTTACGGGTGGCGGAGACCTGGTCATCCTGCAGACGCCGACGAATCGCGCCCAGACGATCTCCGGCACGAACAACACCTTTTCAGGGCAATGGTTTGTCAAAGCCGGCCGGTTGTTGGGTTCCACTCCGGGTTCGCTCGGCACCAACAGCATCACGATAGATCCGCTGCTTTTGCCGCCCTCGCCGCCGCTGGATCCCAATGTGGCTGCGACCAATGCATGGTTCAACGGGCCGGCGGTATTGGAGCCGGGCTACACCCTCAACAGCGCCGGCGTGCTGACCTTGACCAACGGCGGCATCATGCGGCTGCATCAGAGCACGGTTTTCACTGCGGCATACATCGAAGGCGTTGCGTTGAGCGCGGGCACACACTATTTCCCGGAACTTTACGCCAGCTTCCCGAACAACTTTGATCCCGGCGGGAGCGGTGCCATCACCATTCAGACTTACGGTGCGCCGCCCGCGCTGCCTCCGTCCATTCTGGCACCGCCGCTGCCGCAGGTGACTTATGCGGGAAATACCTCCCGCTTCTCGGTCACGGCGTCTGACAACGGCTTTCCGCCGATGACTTACCAGTGGCAGAGAAATGGAACCAACCTGGTCAACGCCGGCAACATCTCCGGAGTGACGAATTCCATCCTGGCCGTCAGTAGCGTGTCTGCTGCGGACGTTTTGGGCTACGATGTCATTGTGACGAGCGCTTCCGGGTCGGTGACGAGCAGCGTGGTGACGCTGACGCTGGCCACCCCGCCAAGCGACGCCTATCCCAGCGCCGTGCTGGCTGCGGGGCCGGTTGCCTATTACCAGTTGAACGAGACGGGCGATCCGTCGGCGGGGAATCTCCCGGCATACGACTTTGTGGGCGGTTATGCCGGCCTCTATGGCACCACGGTTCAGAACGGGTTTACATCCATCGCCGGCCCGCGAAGCAGCGATGGTTTTGCCGGCTTTGCCGTCGGCAACACTGCGGCCCAGTTCAGCAATCCATCGCCCGGCGCGAAGATCAATGTGATGCCCTGGAATCTGAACACGAACACCGTGACGATCATGGCTTGGATCAATCCTAATGACGTTCAAGCGCAGAATAACGGACTGGTCTATTGCCGGGGAGGCTCGACGGTCGCGGGTCTGAGTTACAACACCGTTGGCGTCTTAACCTACAATTGGAACAACGAACAGCCCACCTGGAGTTGGAGTTCCGGTTTGACACCACCACTTAACCAATGGTCGCTAGTGGCGCTGGTGGTGACGCCGACCAATGCCACGATTTACGTCTTCAACACCACCGGACTGTCGTCGTCGTCGCACACTTATACGCATGTCAACCAGGGTTTCGAGGGAACAACTCTGATTGGAGACGACAGTTTTGACGGCGGCTATGGCACGCGCGCCTTCAAAGGAACCATTGATGATGTGGCGGTGTTCAACCAGGCACTTAGCCAGAGTCAACTGCTGGCCCTGTATTCTGCGGCCTCCGGGACTTCTAGCTTCCCGCCTTCAGTTGCCGTGCCGCCAGTTTCCACCAGCCTGTATCAGGGACAAACCGCACAGTTCACCGGGTTGGCTGCCGGCTCGGAACCGCTCACTTACCAATGGCAGGCGGGAGCGGTTGGCAGCGGCGTTTATACGAATATCGTTGATGGTGGACAATTTTCGGGTTCGTCGTCGCCGACTCTGACAGTCAGCGGCCTGGATTTGCCCAATGCGCTGGATTACGTTGTCGTGGTCACCAACTCGGCTGGCGCAACCACCAGCGCCCCTCCGGCGACGCTCACCATTCTGATAACGAACACGGCGGAGAACATCATTATCACCAATCAGCAGGCTTCGGGTTTGGACTGGGATACTGTCAGCGCCACGACGAGCTGGCTGGATGGCCTGGCTGCCTCAACCTCCGCCGCCGCCAAGCCGGGCAGCACGTATGAAGTGATGCCGGGCGCGCGTTTGCGCACCCCCCAGAATCCGACCGCCATCACGTTCCCGGGCGGCGTGCTGACCGTGGATGGCGACGGGGTTTGGAATGTGAATCCTGGTGCCGGCGCAACCATCGGTGAAATCCGCTTCAAGCAGCCGACCTATGGGCTGGTCAATGGCTCGGTGAATTTCCAGAAACTCAGGATGAACGGCGGCCAGTTGGATGCCGGCAACGACGGCGTGGTCATTATTGGCGGCGAAATTGATGTTCTCACCAACACGCCCATCAACAATGACGGCGGGAACGACCGTGGCTACCTGATGAACGCCTGGCTCACGGGAGGCGGCAACATTGAATACCACGGCTATGTCCAGACGAACTTCATGTTGACTTACTCGAACAGCCTCAATATTGCCTGCACGAGCAATACTTTCTCTGGCAGGTGGAATCTTGTCACGGGCACGCTGCTGGGCACCGGCCCCAACTCCCTCGGAACAAATCACATCATCGTCGGTGCCAATGCCGCGCTGGAGACCACCTACGACATCAAGAACACCAATGCCTACTTGATACTTAACGGAAGGATGTTCCTGCACCAGACCAATGTGTTCCGCAGCCTGGTGGTCAATGGGAAATCGGTGGCGCCTGGAACTTACTCATCGGGCACGCTGAACACCAGCTACCCGACCAACTTCCCGTTGACCTGGACCCAGTTGAACGGCGTGACCAACTCTACCAGCTCCGGGGCCATCACAGTTTTGAGCAATGCGCTGCCGTTCATCACCAGCCAGCCGCAATCGCTCGCGCGCAACGGACAGCAAAACGCGCAGTTCGTGGTCGGTGCCATCGGCGGCCAGCCGCTGGTGTATCAATGGCAGGCTGGTGCGATTGGCAGCGGAGTTTATACCAACCTCATTGACGGCGGCAATGTCTCCGGCTCGACCAACGCGACTTTGACCATCACCAATCTCGTGGCGGCG
>DMQW01000105.1:0-1173 GCA_003455565.1 Limisphaerales bacterium | reverse complement strand
TGGGCGACGCGCCGCTGACGTATCAATGGCGGGCTGGTGCGGTTGGCGGCGGGGTTTATACCAACCTCGTTGACGCCGGCAATGTCTCCGGTTCGACCACGACGAATCTGGTCATCACCAACGTCGTTCCCGCGAATGACTTGGATTACGTCGTCGTGGTCAGTAATGCCGCCGGTGCCGTCACCAGCAGCGTGGTTACCCTGACGGTTCAGCCCGATCCAGTAATCGTCACGCAGCCAGTGTCCTTGACGCTCTACGAACACCAGACCGCGCAGTTCAGCGTGAGCACGCTGGGCGTGCTGCCCCAGTCCTATCAATGGCAGGCGGGAGCCACCGGAAGCGGGACATACACCAACTTGAGCAACGGCGGCAAAATCTCCGGCGCAACCACCACGAAACTGACCATCGCCGACATCGGTCTTGAGAATGCCGGCGATTATGTCTTCACCGTGACCAATGCCGGAGTCGGGGTCGTCAGCACCGTGGCGACGCTGACTGTCCTGGCCACCAATCCGCCCGAGAACATCACCATGTCCGTTCAGCAGGCGCAGAACATGGATTGGAACAATGGGCCGGATTGGAGCGACGGTCTCGCCGTCTTGGTTTCATCGGGGTTCAAACCCGGGAGCACTTACGAAATACTGGCCGGGGCGCGCCTGCGCACGCCGACGAACACCCTGGGCGGCACCTTCCCCGGAAACCAGATCACCGTGGATGGCAGCGGGGTTTTCGTGAATAACAACGACACCACCATTGGGGAAATTCGCCTCAAGCACGCCAGCGTTTATTTCAAGAAACTGATCATGAACGGCGGCCAGATAGATCAGGGCGACAACTCCGTCGGAATCATTGCCGGTGAAATGGACATCCTTGCCAACACTCCGCTCTATGTGGACAACGCGGCCGGCCAGGACCGCCAGATTCAGATTGACGCGTGGCTGACCGGCAGCGGCAACATTGAATGGCGCCAATATAGCGCAGCGTTTACCGCCAATCTGAACATTACCGGCACGAGCAACACCTTCTCGGGCCAATGGCATGTCTTCCAGGGAGCGCTCTTGGGAAGTGGCACCAATTCACTCGGCACCAATGATATTACGGTGGACGCCAGCGGCGCCTTGGAAACGTCGTATAACGTCAACAACACCAGCGGCAGCCTGGTTCTCAACGGAC
>DMQW01000384.1:7654-9201 GCA_003455565.1 Limisphaerales bacterium | reverse complement strand
GTTCGGTGCGGACTTGTTCCCAGAAATCGGTCGGCACCATGTAGGCGACGTCGCAGCGGAAACCGTCCACGTCGGCTTCCTTGATCCAATACTTGAGCATGGCGATCATGTATTCGCGGAGGGCGTAACTCTTGTAGCTCAAACCGGCAACGTCCGTCCATTCCGGCACGGGCGGGATGACGTGGCCGGACGCATCCTGCTTGTAAAAATCCTTGTTCGTCATCATCACGCTGTCCCACGCCGTATGGTTGGCGACCAAATCCATGATGACTTTCATCCCGCGTTGATGCGCGCCAGCAACGAGTTTCTTGTAATCGTCCAGTGTGCCGTAGTTCGGATCCACGGCGTAATAATCCTTGATGGAGTAGGGACTGCCGAATCCACCCTTGCGAAATTTTTCGCCGATGGGATGAATGGGCATCGTCCAAAGAATGTTCACGCCGAGGCGGTGTAATTCGTCGAGCTTGGCCGTGACGCCGTTGAGATTTCCGGCGACGGAAAAATCGCGCGGATAGATTTCGTAGATGGTGCGGGCGCGGAGCCAGTCGGGCGAGGGACGGGCGGTGGCGTGGGAGACATCGGTGTCGGCTTTCGCGTAAGGCAAAAACAAAGTCAACGCGACGGCGAGCGGAAATAAATTTTTGGTAAAGCGATGGAGATTCATAAATATTTAATGCCCTTTCACAGCTTGCTGTCGCAACGCCCGAAGAACGACCTGCGGAAATAGCCAGCCGGAACAGTCATGCAATCAATTCGCCGGCGTGTGCTGGGCCAGCCAAGTCAGATCTTTCTGGCTGGCGGAATCACCACTCACATTGACAGCCTGCAAATAGGTTACATAGGTTACCGGTTTGGTCGTAATGCTGCCTTTCCAGATATGCACATCCGAATGTCCATCGGCATAAACTATCCCACAGGCGTTGCCGTGCAAACTTCCCGGAAGTTCCGTGAAGGTCGTTCCGTTTCCACTGGCATCCGCTGGGTCAACAAAGAAAGTGGCATCATCGTTACTGTCGGGATGTTCATCCATGGTCACCCAGCAATCCGACGGCCCGGGGGTGTGCATGGCACTCAATTTTGTTGCATTGTAGAACTGTGGCATCGAACCATGACCGCCATTGGGGGTGCCATCACTCTTAAAGCCAAACCATTTTGAACCGTCGCCCATCGCCCCGTTCATGGCACAGGTGCGGATGCGATTCGCAAATCCCGCTTGTGCGCTTGATAGCTTGTTGTCCGCCGGACACACGAAAATTTTTACCGATTTGGCGACATAACTGCCCAACAGCGCGGTTCCCAACGCGGGATCATCCACCGTGATATACAACGTGTTGGTGTTTTTTTGATTATTGGACCAATCCAGCACAACTCCATACGGGCAGATCCAGTTTTTTGAAACTGCGGGGGTGTTGTTTCTATCGGAATTGGTAACCAGCCTGTCATTGTTGTCGTTGGCATACATGAACCACGACAACCCCAGTTGCTTGTAGTTGTTCATGCAAGAAATGGAGATCGCCCGGAGCTTGGCCTTGGACAAGGCGGGCAGC
>DMQW01000384.1:0-7585 GCA_003455565.1 Limisphaerales bacterium | reverse complement strand
GGCAGCAGCATCGCCGCCAAAATGGCAATGATGGCAATGACGACCAACAACTCAATCAAAGTGAAACCTCTATTTCTTGCCTTCATAATTTGCTTCAAATTTTCAAATTCCCCGCCACAGCCGGGCCGGTCGCCCGGCTGGGCGGATTGCTGATCAACGCAACCTCATTGCTGCATCAGACGAAAGAACAATTTCCCACTGCCAGCCGGCCAGTTGGTGACGCTGACCAAACCATTGGTGGAATTGATTCCCGCGCTCCAGACCGCCCCGCTCGTTTCCGGATGGCTGACCCACGAACCGCTGGTCAGGTTGGTGCAGGTTTGAACCTGCACATTCGGGGCGCCAAGCCACGACAACGGAACTGTTCCCGCCGACATTTTTCCAACCGCCAGTTGTCCGAACGATGGCTCATTATACTGGCTGCCAAAGGTATCCATCGGGAAACTGTAAGCACCCGTGACCGTGGAGCGAATGTAACGGCCACGATCATTGCCGCTGCCGGCCTCGTTATCCACGCCGTTAATGCTATACTTGTAGGTTGTCTTAAGCGCACTCCCCAGCGGAATCAAGAACTGCCCTGAATAAACCTCACTGCCGATTGGATTGTTGGTCAGTTGATAGGATGCCAAGCTAATAGGATCCCAACCCAACCAAGCCCCGGTAAACGCAGGACCATTAACATAGACGTTATCCGAACCGAAGTTAAAAGCGGGGCCAGACGGATACTGTGACGCATTGGTCATGCTGACGGTGAAGGTTACCCACACGTTTGTAGTGAGCAGGTCATAAATGGACGTGCCGCTGAAGAACACCGTTGGCAGAGTCGTGCTCGCGAGCGATGGCACCATGAAGAAGCGGTTCCCGCCAATCGACGGTGTCGGCGGGTTGACGCTCTCCCACACCGTGCCGCCAGCGCCTTGGTAAGTGAACTTATATTGCGGAGTTGATCCCTGGCCAATGACAACAACCGCGTAATAAATGTTCGTATTACTAGCGGTGGGGTTGTTGGTCATAGGTGTTGCTCCGGTGTTCCACCCATTCAAGCTGCCAGCCAGATCAACTGCCATGGCGGGGTTCCAATTGCCATAATAAGCCTGAGCTGACATATCTACCGCAAAAGTGACCGAGCAAAGCGGAGCAAACGGCGCATCGGCAAAATCCACCAAGGGCAGGGTCTGCGCCACGTTGGCAAAGAAGCGGTTGCCGCCGTCATCGGAATTGACTGGGCTGACCGCCTCCCAAATCGTGGCGGGCTGAATCACATATTTGAAATCAATCGCTGCGCCAGGCGAGGCGTTCACCGAGAAAGTGCCGACCCAGACGTTGGAGGTCACCAGTCCAAACTGATTTGTCCTAAGTATGGTGGGATCGTTGGTCAACACGCTCGCACCCCCAGACCAACTGTTAAACGAACCCCGGACATCCACATAACTTGACCCATCGTTGACGAAATTGCCCAAGGCGATTTGTTGTGACACGTCCATTTGAAATCTCACGTCGTTGGCGACCGGGGTTCCCGCGTCCGCAAAAAATGCCGTGGGCAACACCAGACTGGCACCGCTGGTGGAAGGGAGCAATGCCGTCCGGTTATGATAGTCGCCCGTAGTTTCCCAAGTGCTGCTGTCAATCACGAACTTATATTGCACTTGCCCGCCATTGGCATCGGTTGTGTCGTTGGCGGTGTTGGTGTAGACCGTGGTGGCTCCGACTCGAACCAAATTCAGCGGCCCATACCCGTTGAATGTTCCGTTGGCGGAAACCGTATCAGTGCCGGGAACGAAGGTGGCACCAGCAATTTGCGCGGACATGTCCACGCTGAAGGTTACTATGCTGCTGGATGCTTGGGCGGCAAGCATCCCTGTGCCAAGCAACATCCCGGCCAGCAGCGCGCATTTGGTGGATTTAATTATCATATGATTCTTTGGATTTGAGTTTGAGTTAAACGGGCATTTGGTGAACTTTAACAACGTAAGCCCCCACTTGGGATTCTACAACCGCATGTTTGTGCGGTATGGGATGATGCCTTTGACAAACCAAGGGGGAGGGCGAAGGCGTCTTTAACCGGAGCGCGGACGGTCTCCGTCCGCCGCCCCCGCGACAGATTAAGCTGGCCTTGAGTTTTCCCGCCCTCGTTCCCGTGGCCGACGGCGGCGAGCCACCCCGGCTCGCGCTCCGGCCGCGGCCGCAAACCTGGTTGGTCAAAGGCAGAATCCCAAGGCGGTCTATCATACAATTGGCGCTGCTTGGTGGAGTGGCCTTGCCCTGATTTGGTGGACAGGTAGTGAGTGCATGAGACCGGGGTGTTTTTAGTTAAGTTTGGTTTCAAAGTCCACAGGGGAATGATAGCCGAGGGTGCTGTGGAGCCGCCCCGGTTGTAAAACACTTCGATCCATTCAAAGATTGCTGCGTGCGCGGCGGCGGGTGTGCGAACTGGCATCCGGAACGGCCCGGGATTGCGCGCCATGTCCGGCACCGGCGCAACGCTGGTGTTTTCGGATGGCGGCGCGGCGACCAACGCCACGCGGTTTTATCGGATTCAAACGCGTTGAAGCTGGCTGGAGCCGGCTCAACCGTGCAGGTATTTCACCACGGCCTCGGTGCGCGAGTGGACATGCAGTTTTTCATAAACCGTCCGCACGTAGCTGCGCACCGTATCAATGCTGATCTTCATGCGGTCGGCGATTTCCTTATAGGCGTAACCCTTGGCAAGCTGGTTGAGGAATTCCCGTTCCGCCGGGGTCAGCCTGGCCAGCCCCGAATCCAGCGTGGCCGGTCTGGAAAAAAATTGCACCACGCGCCGCGCGAGTTGTGGCGACATCGGTGAGCCTCCGGCGAACACGTCCTGGATGGCTTCGAGCAGGCGTGCGGACGCAGTGCGTTTGAGCAGGTAGCCGCTCGCGCCGGCGCGCAAAGAATTGAACAGCGAATCGCTGTCTTCATAAACCGTCAGCATCAAAAACTGGATGGTCGGCTGCGCTTCTTTCAGCCGCCGCACACACTCGTAGCCTTTCATGCCCGGCAGGTTGATGTCCATCAACACCACGTCGGGCAGGCTTTTGGGAATTTCCTTGAGCGCCGTTTCGCCGTTGGCATATTCGCCGACGAGCTTGTAGCCGGGCGCGCGTTTGATCAACGCCGACAGGCTGCTGCGGATGCCTTCATCATCATCCACGATGGCGACTTTGATTTGCATAAAATTTTTGGTGGGGCTTTGAAAATAAACTGCGCGCGCGGTTGGTCAACTGGGAAAACTTACCGAGAATTCCACCCGCGCACCCTGACCGGACGCGCTCGTCAAGGTAAGTTTGCCGCCGACCGCCTCCGCGCGGCGTTTCATGTTACCGAGACCGTTGCCCTGGCCGTCCGTCATTGCGGAGTTGGTGTCAAAACCTTTGCCGTTGTCGGCAATGACGATTTCCAAAGTTTGCGGCGTGACTTTGATTTGCAAATGAACCTCGGACGCCCCGGCGTGTTTCAACACGTTCGTCAGCCCCTCTTTCACGATGAGGAAAATATTGTGGCGCACGTCCGGCGGCAGCGGGCGGGCGGGCAAATCTGGCGGTAAATCCAGCCGGCAGCGAGTTGCGTTGCCTTCAAACAATTCGTTCGCGAAGTGCGCGATGTATTCCACGAGGCTCGGCAACGTGTCGCTGCCGGGCCGCACGGCCCAGACGATTTCCTCCAGCGCGCGGACGGTTTGATCCGCCGACTGTGAAATTTTTCCGGCGTGGACATCAACCTGTTCGGGATTGTCCTTGTCCGCCCGGAGCAGCCCGCCGAGCAGTGAAATACGCGTGAGCAGCGAGCCTAGTTCGTCGTGCAAATCCTGCGCGATGCGCGCCCGTTCCCGTTCCAGCGCGTGTTCCTGCTCGGCGCGTTGCAATTGCCGTTGAAATTTTTTCTTTTCGACGACGCGCACGGTCATGCCCACGCCAGCCAGCACGAACAAGGCGGTGAGTCCGCGAAACCACCACGTCTGCCAGAAGCGCACCACCACAAAGTCGTTGAATAAGGTCGCCACCGCCATGTCGCTGAAAATCCAGCCGTTGCCGCCGCCCTCGTGGCGAAGGCGGATCTGGTTGAAAGACGCGTTCGCCTTGAACTTGGTGGTGAGGTTTTCGAGCTGGTTTTTGTCCGTCGCGCCGCGTCCGAGGTTCGGGTTCAGCCACACGGTTATGAGGTCATCACCACCGGGGACGTATTGAACTTTGAAGATGATGGTTCGTTCAACGTCGTGGCGTGGCAATTCGTAAGGCCGGAACAAGCCCAGATTGGCGGGCTCGGGATGCGCGGATTTCAAGTTGAATTCGCCGGCAACCTGGTTCGATGGCCCGGTCTCCGCCGTGGCGAACGCCGAGTAACCCCAAGCCTCCTGCGCGTTGCCCAACGCCAGCCGCTCTTCGTCGCCTTCGAACAGTTGGAATCCGGCGAAGTATGGCTCCGAGGCCACATCTGAAATCGGGTCAACGTGAACCTTGAAATAGAGCGCGTCGCTGGCGGAGTCGTTCCGCTTCACCGCACCGCCGAGAATGTCCACGCCCGTGCCGGTGTTGTGGACGAGCCGCGCGCCGGTATCGCTCCACAATATCGTCGCCCGCGTTGACCGGCAAAAAAGTGTCGCCAGAATCGTCAGCGCAAAAATCGTGGCTGGACGGAACATAAGAAAATTATGCCGGTAAAATCTCTGCCGCACAAGTTCACGGCAGCAGTTTCACGCGGTAAAATCGTTGCGGCGTGCCGGTGGCGGGCATGACGCCTTTGGCGCGGATTTTTCCGGGGCTTTTTTATTTGCCGTTTCAACGCCCGTTCTTGCGGAGCAACTGCGACAAATGCGAATTGAATTTCTCCGCCCGCAACAATTTTTCCAGCGTCAGATGCAGCCGGTAACGCCAGTAGAAATCCGGAATCGCCGGCACGTTGATCCGCTCGGCCTCCACGCCGGCGCGACGCAAATCAACGTCCATGCCGAGCAAGTCCTGCAATTGAAAAATGCTCCACATCGCCGGCGACGTGAGGTGTTGCCGCACCACGGCCTCGACGATTTCCGGCGATGCTTCGCGCGGAGCTTCGCCCGGCAGACCAAGTTCGCGGTTAAAAAATTTCTGCGTCAACTCGCGGTTCTCCTCCCACCAGCCGCGAATCGTGCTCATGTCGTGCGTGGACGGCGTGACCACGCTCAAATACGGCGCGTCCGCCGGCCGCGAAAAATCCACACCGGACGTCTTCGGCATCCGTTGGATTTCCAGGCTTAAAAGGCCGAGGTCGCGCATCACCTCCGGCACGCACGCGGGCACGAGGCCGAGGTCTTCGCCGCAGACGAGCATGTTGGTCACGCGCTTGAGCGCGGGCAGTTTTTGCATCGCCTCGCGCCGCCAGAAGTCGTCCTGCCGCCGGAAAAAATAATCCACATACAAGTCGCGCAGCTTCGCCTGCATGTCCGGCGGCAGGTTTTTGAACGACACCGTTTGTTCCATCGCAAAACGGAAATGATATTTTCCCTCGACCTCGAACAAAATGACGTTGCTAACCAAATCGAACAGACCGATTTTCAATTTGCCGTTGCGCTCATTTTGTTCACGCGTTGCGAAATGATTTTCCACCTGCCGCTGCGTGGCGAATTTTGGTTTCAGTGAATAATTGCCGTTGCCCGTTGCGCTCAAAAATTCGCGCCGGATCATTTTATTTTCGTTGCCTAAAATTTCGTGCAGCACCGCGTCGGTGATGAACGGTTTGGTGAAACGCTCGTGGTCGAAGACAATTCCGCGCGCTGCAAATTCAACCGGTTCGATGGCAATCGCCGGAACGAAATGGCCGAGAATTCCCTCGACCGCGTGCGCCGGGCTGCTCCAAATGCGGAAAAATCCGAGGATGTGGTCAATGCGGAACGCGTCGAAATAATTTCCCATCTGCGCGAAGCGTTGCTTCCACCACGCGAAGCCGTCGGCGGCCATGCGCGGCCAGTTGTAAGTCGGGAAGCCCCAGTTCTGACCTTTCGCGGCGAATGCATCCGGCGGCGCGCCGGCCTGCATGTCCAGGTTGAAAAGTTCCGGCGACTGCCAGACATCCGCGCTGTGCCGATACACGCCGATGGCAATGTCGCCTTTCACGACGAGGCCGCAACCATGTGCGTGCGCCGTCGCTTCCTGCAATTGCCGGTGCAGGTGAAACTGGAGGAAAAAGTGGAAGGCAACGTCGTCGTTGCCGGCGGCGAGCGCGGAAATTTTTCCGGCGTTGAACTCGCGGTGTTCCGGCCACCGGCTGAAATCGGGCGTGCCAAATTTGTCGCGCAAAAAACAGAACGCCGCATACGGCGCGAGCCAGTGTTCGTTTTCGGCAAAAAACTTTTTGTATTTCTGGCTGCGAAACGTCGTGGTCTTTTGCGACGGGAAAATTTGTTTGAGAAAACCGAGCTTCGCTTTCATCACCGCCTCGTAATCCAGCGTATCCAGTGCGTTGAGCCGCTGGCGTTCCGGCTCAAGTTGCTTCAGTAATTTCTGGTTTTTCGGGCTGGCGACGGCGGCGAGGTTGAGATAAATCGGATGCAATGCGAACGCGGAAATCGCGGCGTAGGGATACGAATCTTTCCAAGTGCTCGTGGCGCTGGTGTCGTTGACGGGCAGAAGCTGGATGAGTTTCAACCCCGCTTTTTTGCCCCAGCCGGCGAGCGGCTTGAGATCGAGAAATTCGCCGACGCCGAAACTGTTCCCGCTGCGCAGGCTGAAAACCGGGACGGCCACGCCCGTGCCGTGCCAGGTGTCCGCCGGCAGCACGACGAACCCGTCGTTGACGACCGTGTGCTGGTTGCGGACGACACTGGCTTTCAGGCTTCGGTTGCCGCCGCCTTCAAAGCGGACGAAGGATTTTTTTTCGACATCGAACACGCCATATTTGTAGGCGAACGGAAAAGGCTGGCCGCGCAAATCCAATTGCACGGAAAAATAATCTTCGTCGTTCGTGCGGCTCAATAAAATTGGTGGCTGCGTGTTCCAGTGGCCGAGCACTGCGCCTGCACCGAGCAGGCAAATCGTCTGGCCTTGGACGAGCAGCGGCGCTTTGATGCGGAAGGTGTGCGTCGGGTTTTGCGGCGCAATCGTTTTGACTTCCGTGAGATTTTCCGCGAGCAGGACTTTTTTGAACGGTTCGGTGTAAAAGGCGTTTTCAAAAAATCCCGCCTGGTTCCACGAATCAATCACGAGCAGTTCCGCACCGTTGAAGCGGGCGGGAACGAGCCGGCGGTTGCGACCCCAGTCAGTGGTCTGCGCGTCCCCGGTCTGGCGCAGAATGTAGGAATAATTCAATGTGGCGCCGGCGGCTTGCGTGGTCAGCGGCACGGTCACCTGCCAGAACTCCGCGTCCACATATTGCAGCGGCACGGGATGGCCGGGCAGGGGATGCGTGCCCACGAGCCAGAGGGACTGGCCGGGGCGTGTGCTAAAGCGAAGTCGGAAGGTCACGTTCATGGCCTACTTTATCAGTGCCGGGCGGCGGTCGCAAACCCGCACGAAAATGCCGGCGCAGTTGATCGCCGAGCTGGACGCGGCTCGTCGCGTCGAAGCATGGCGCAGACGGAAATTGACGCGGATAA
>DMQW01000331.1 GCA_003455565.1 Limisphaerales bacterium | reverse complement strand
TCGGTGCATTGTAATAGTCTACGATTTTATTACTCTCCGGCATCCGTTTCAGAGTCGTCTGCAAGTCGTGGGCTTTTTATTCCTTTTGCCTAGGATTTTAACAAATTCCACGGCCGTGGTGGTCATATCAAAGCATGTTCGGAAAGACCTTCTGGGTTATCTGCCGTGGCTTGGTCGGAAACAGATTCATGTTATACCGTCCATTTCAACTCGGCTTGATTCTTTTAAGGCAGGCGGCGACGAATGGCCCGCGCGTTTGCCATCCGGGCGGTTTCTTTTTGTCGGTGCCAATTACCTCCACAAAAGATTGGACGTGGCTATTGAAGCGATCATCACGCTAAGGCGGAAAGGGTGGAACGTAACTTTGGACATCGTTGGTGTCTCTAAAAATGTGTGGGAGGAGGCGTTCGGCTTTAATTTCGAGGATTTGCGTCATCATGGCATTGTCGTGCAGCCGTATGTATCGGACGCGAATTTGGAAAATCTTTATGCGCAGGCGGTGGCCCTGCTTTTTCTTTCCGAGAGTGAAGGTTTAGGTTTGCCGCCCTTGGAGGCCATGCGCAAGAACTGTCCGGTTATATGCAATGACACCCCCGAATTGCGGGACACCTGCGGGGAAGCCGCATTTTTTGTTGATATCAAGCGGTCCGACGCGTTGGCAGAAATTCTCGAGCAAATGATGGGCGGGAAGTTGACAAAAGAGATCGAACAGAAGATTAGCTTGGGTGATGAGCGCGCTCGGCAATTTGACAAGAACAACATTGCTCCCATGTGGAGCGCCCTTATACAGGAGCTTGATGGGATCTAAATTTCTAGATTTAAATTTTTCGAATTGACACGTTTTTTCATGATTAAAGGGCAATCCCCACCAATTCTTTCGATACTAATCGTTACGTATAAATCGCGTGACGAGATTGGTTCCTGTTTGCGCTCTTTGCCCCACGAGCTAAACGGTAGAGACGTTGAGGTAATTGTCATTGAAAATGGTTCTAAAGATGACATCGGAGCGCTCATTCGGCAGGAGTTTCCGTGGGTGCATTACATGGAATTGGATAAAAATTTCGGCTTCGGCAAGGCAAACAATCTCGCATACGAACAAGCTAAGGGGGATTTTGTTCTGTTCTTGAATCCGGACACAATTTCCAATGTGCCTGCTTACGAACATTGCTTGCAGCGGCTACAGGCTGATCCGTCCATTGGCATTATTTCGCCCAAGCTGGTTTTGGCGAACGGGGAAATGGACTTGGCTTCGCGCCGGTCAATTCCCACAGTGTGGGACGGCTTTTGCCGGGCCATCGGGCTGGCTGCGAAATTTCCAAGCTCGAGGCTTTTTGCCGGATATAATTTAACTTACCTCCCAGATGATGGAACGTATGAAGTCGGCTCGGTGAACGGTGCGTTTATGCTCTGCCCGCGCCTAGCATTGCTTCGGTTCGGTGTTTTTGACGAGCAGTTCTTCATGTATGGCGATGATCTCGATTTGTGTTACCGCTGCCAGAGAGCCGGTTACAAAGTGATCTATGATGGACGAGTAAAGATGGTTCATCTGAAAGGAACGAGTTCCGCCAAAGAGAGTGACAAAATGGCCAGAGCGGTCTTCAGCTCCACCAAGCAATTCTACCTGAAACACTTCAACCCGCATGATTCGGCCTGGGTCAAATGGAAGTATGGACTGCTCTTTGGACTATGGGAGCGTTTTGCCATTCTTAAGGCCAAGCTTAAAGGCCATAAACGAGCTCGTCCACTTTGATAAAGATCAAGGATCGGAATCCTTTGTGTGTTCCGCCCTGCATCCAGCTTCCGGCTTGTCGGACATTCGCTTTCCCGCTTGAAGCGGGAAATCCCGTTTAGAATTCCTTTTCGCGTATTTGGCGTATTTCGCGGTTCACCACTTAGGTTTTGTTATCTCTGCGCCCTTTTACGGGCCACTGAGTCCGCGCCGTTTCGTTATCGAAGGACGTAAGCTGGCGTATTGTCTTTTGATTTTGCATGAAATCTATAATTAGACCAAACTTCTTTATCATTGGTGCCCCAAATGCGGCACAACTTCTCTGGCCGAATACCTTCGTAGCCATCCGAATATCTTCTTCTGCCCGATCAAGGAACCGAACTTCTTTTGTTCTGACAGGTCTGCGAATTTGGGGTTGTCGTTGAATACTTATCTGGCCCTTTTCGCCGAGGCGAAGACTGACACCCATAAGGCTATTGGCGAGGGTTCGACAAGTTATCTCTTCTCTCGAGTCGCCGTGCCGAAAGTTCTTGAATATAATTCTGAAGCGAAGTTTATAGTTATGCTACGCAATCCGGTTGACTTGGTGCAATCTCTGCACGCTGAACAACTTTATTGGGGCTTTGAGGATGTCCGCGACTTTGAAACTGCTTGGAAATTGGAGCCCGCGAGACGGCGTGGACATTCTATCCCACCTAGATGCTTCGAGCCGGTGCAACTTTTTTATTCGGAGTGGGGCCATCTGGGCGACCAAATGGAACGTCTTTTAGGTATTGTGCCTCGCGAGCGTGTGAAAGTGATCCTGTATGATGACTTTGTGAAGGATACGAAAGGTGTGTATGAGGGTGTGTTGTCATTTTTGGAGGTTCCTTCTGACCACAGATCGGACTTCCCGATGGTTAACGCGAATAAAGCCGTCCGTTTTTTGCTGATCCAACAGCGGTTGTCACTCTTGTCGAACTGCTATCGCCGTATCCGGAATAGGTTCGGTTTGAGATTGGGCTTGGGATTTGGGTTGATTCCAAGTCTGATGCGATTGAACAGCAAAACGGCTCCTCGAAAACCAATTTCTCCGGCATTTCGAGCAGAATTGAACGAGTTTTTCCGAGAGGATGTTGCAAAGCTTTCTCGAATTTTAGGCCGTGACCTTTCGGATTGGCTTTCTCCGCGCCAGATCCCCCAAGTGAAACGTGGCTAGGCGGCAGGCGCTTTGCGCCTTGCGCAGTGCGTCACGCATATCGTGCCGCAAGTATTAGCCGACCTCGGCTTCAAGTTTCGTTTTGACTTTCGGACTTCGTTGCAAGATTGGGCGGGGCGCAGCAAAGACTACTGACGACGCCCCAGTGAAGTAATTGGGGGCCTGTAGGAATGGGGAATAGATTCCACAGGCCAAGGGCACTTCACGGGGCAGGGAAATACTGAAAACTGAAACGCTGCCCGGTGAAATAGCCCAGTGAAGTAATAAACCGGAGACTTCACGGGTCGAGGCCCGGTGAAGTAAGCCTGCTGGAATAGCCCGGTGAAGCAAGGACAGGCTTCACGGGCCAAGCGCATTCCACAGGCCAGGCAGACTTCACGGGCCTCGACCCGTGAAGTAATTGGGGGCCTGTAGGAATGGGAAATAGATTCCACAGGCCAAGGGCACTTCACAGGTCAAGGAAAGCAAGAAATTCAGCCGTCGGCATTTTCAAATGTCTGATGCTTGATTTCCCCCTTGGTTCCTTTGTTTCTTCGTTGCTCAACCATTTAGCATTTGACGGTATTTGCCAATAGATTAGGATAGCGGCATGGGTTACACCCGCATTGATTATTACGAAAGCATCGTCCAGCGACACATTCGGAGCGGCCGTGCCTCCAACAAAAACGAGGTCATTCACCAAGCGCTGGCCTTGCTGGACGCCGTCACCCAAGGGCAAGGCCCCGCCGGCACCAGCTTCCGCAACGCCGATGAACTGGAAGCCTTGCTGGTGTCGGCCAGCCCGGCCACGCCCATGACCGCCGGGCGCAAGGCGCGGATTTACGGCAAACTGAAGCGATGAACTGGCAGGCGTCACCGGAAACGGTGTTTCGGTGAACCAGTGGAATGGTGGATCAGTGAACCTGTAAAACAGTGTTTCGGTCTTTCAATGCTAAACGCTATACCGAACTACTGAAGCACCGAAACACTGAACTTATGAACAAGGTGAATTCATTCGACGAACTTGAGGTGTATCAGGCGGCGTTCGCGTTGCAACAAGACCTGTTCGGTCTTAGCAAGTGCTGGCCCAAGGTGGAAGATTACTCGCTCACGGATCAAGTTCGCCGTTCTTCCCGGTCCATTGGGGCCAATATCGCGGAGTGGCTCCGCCCCGTAGAGGAATTTTAATGTTCTACGTTTATGCGATAAAGAGCGGGAAAAATGACAGGGTTTATATTGGGCAATCCGGTTGTTTGGAGCGCCGGTTCGATGAACATAATGCAGGTCGAGTTTCATCCACTAAGAATGACCGGCCTTGGACATTGCTCCGACTTCAAGACTTTAAAACAAGAAGTGAGGCGCGTTGGTTTGAACGGCAACTCAAACAGTCACGAGGTCGGCGACTGCGGTGGCTCAAAAAATGACGCTACCCTCCGGCGTGTAGGCTCAACGGGCTGGAAGCGGCCCTCGGAGGGGGCGAAACGACGATACCCGGCACACTTTTTGTCCAAATTGACAGATGCAGATGGGGAATTGCAAGAAACGCTGCATTGGCTTAAGACGGCGAAAGCCTGCGAATATGTTTCGGCAGCGGATCGCGAACGATTACTCCTGCAATTGCAGCAAATCGGACGATTGCTTGGCAGCATGATCAAGCGCTACGAATCTTTTTGTTACTGAACATGGGTTGACCGAAACACCGGCTCACCGAAACACCGGCTTTGACCGTGGCACCGCCTTTCAACCGCTGGCTGATTTTTTACCAGTCAGCCGGCAAAATCATGGAGATCAAGCGCGTCCTCTATGGCAATGTCAACTGGCGGCAGGAACCGGAGCGGTTTTTTTAGGAAGTCGGACGGAAGGAAAAACTGAAAACAAAATCTGAAACGCTGAAACTTGAATACAAAAGCTGAAATTTGAAAACAAACACTGACACGCTGAAAAACTGAAATGCTAAAATGAGCCGACTATCCGAAGAGTTAAGAGGGCGAACCAAGCAATATGCTTCGACTGTAATCCATTTATATGTCCAGTTGCCAAAGGCGCGCGAAGAGGTGCGCGTATTGGGAAAACAACTCCTGCGTTCAGGCACGTCGGTTGCCGCACATTCCAGGGAGGCCTCCAGAGCGAGATCAGATTCTGAATTCTGTTCCAAGCTCGATGGACTGCTTCAAGAAGCGGATGAATCCCAACTCTGGCTCGAATTGCTCCGAGATGATTGTGGCATCCGGGGAGAAAACATTGATTCATTATTGCGTGAAACTGACGAACTGCTCGCCATCTTCACCAGTATAGTGTCGAAATTGCGTAAAGACGGCGTTTAATTTCAGTTTTCAGAATTTCAGCTTTTCAGCATTTGATTTCTACTTTCAGCTTTGGATTAAAACGCCGTTGACAATCCGCGAACGTGTGGGAAATTCCCAAACATGAATGCTGTCAAGGTTGATGATACCCGCCGCGTGCGGCTGCCGATGCTCGCCCCGGGTGATTATTATGTCCCCGAACCCATGGGGGAAAACTCCATTTTGCTGCACAAGGTGCCGCCGCCGCGCCGCCAGATGACGCAAGCCGAAGTTCTGGCCGCCATCGAAGAAAGCCCAGTCCAGTTCAAGTCCAACTGGGAAGCATTGAAGGCGGAAGTGCGATGACCGCAAAGCAAAAAGCTGAAAGCTGAAATTTTGAAACGCTGAAATAAATTTCTGTTTTCTACTTTTGTCTTTGGATTTCTACTTCCTGCTTACCGTTCGCGTGGTTCGCGGTTAAATGCGGGAACACTTCGCCAGTCATTTGGAAAACAGGCGCACGACGGCTTCCCTCTCCGCCGCGACCGGGGAGAGGGACAGGGTGAGGTGTCGAGTCCATTTTCGCTTTCAGCTTTTTAGTTTTCAGAATTTCAGCTTTTGCTTATTGACCGGCTCAAAGCCGAAGGCAAAACCGCCAAGTCGAAGATTCCTCTGGGCGATTTCTTTATTGGCGCGCACGCCGAAGCGGACGGAATGAAATTAGTCACCCGCGATCCCGCCCGCGTGTCCGCTTATTTTCCGCAAGTCGAATTGATTCAGCCTTGACCCGTTCGCCGACAAGAGCAGGCGGAGAGCGGACGACGGAGGACGGACGACGGACCACTGACGACGGAGGGCAGAGGGCGGAGGACGGAGGACGGAGAACGGACGGCAGACGGCAGACGACGGAGGACGGACGGCGGACGACGGACATCTGGCATCTGGCATCTGACATCTGGCATCTGGCATCTGACATCTGGCATCTGACATCTGACATCTGGCT
>DMQW01000188.1:14115-16282 GCA_003455565.1 Limisphaerales bacterium | reverse complement strand
GAGAAATTTGCACTCATAGATCAAATTCGTCGTTCGTCGCGTGCCATCGGAGCAAATATCGCGGAATCGTGGGCCAAGCGCAGATATCCCGCACACTTTTTGTCCAAGCTTACGGATGCCGATGGGGAATTACAGGAAACAATCCACTGGCTTGGCCGTGCAGCAACCTATGGTTATCTTGATTGGCTTAAAAAAGAAGAGTTGGAGAATGTTTGCGCCGGCATCGGCAGGAAACTGGGGAAAATGATGCAAAACCCACAATCCTTCGGCTGACCTCCGTCATCCGCTGTCTGTCCTCCGTCATCCGTCGTCCGACCTCCGTCGTCCGCTGTCTCCTGTCTTCCGACCTCCGTCATCCGTCATCCGTCGTCCGTCGTCCGTCCTCCGTTTCCGCCGTGCGCCATGCGCTTTGCGAAGAACCAAAATGCTTAAACGCTCTGTCTTTCTGTTCGCGCTGCTGGCGGCATTCGCGGCGGCGGTCGCGGGGGCAAGGCCGGATAGCGGGACGATTGATATTCGCGACTACGGCGCGTCCACGAACCGGCCCGACAATTCGCCTGCCATGGCCAGGGCGATGGCGGTGGCAAAGGCGCAGCAAAAGCGGTTGCATCTGCCGCCGGGCACTTGGAAAATCTCGAAACCACTGCTATTTGATTGGGACAACGGCGGAATCGTCGGCGACGGGGCGTCGCTCAATCTGACGGGCAGCGTGCTGCTGATGACGGCCACCAACGTTCCCGTGGTGCAGTTCAGCAATTGCTACAATGGCATTCTCAACAGCGTCGCCCTCACCTACACCAAGATGCAGGACGCGACGGAAACGAATTCCAAGTGCATCGAGTTGCTGCCGGGCGGGCATGGCGTGGTGAAGCTCAACGTGGACAAGGTCTGCCTTCGGCGCGGCGCCTACGGCTATTTTGGCGGCACGGAGCCGGCCGCCAATTGGAACCAAAGCATCGGTGATTTGTGGATTGGCTCGTGGTCACGCTCGGCCATCGCGGGCACGTTTGGAACCGGCACGACCTTCGACAACGTCTATGCGCAGAACAATGCCGATGCCCAGGTCGGTTCGAGCGTCAGCATCACGAACATCATCCTGGCGGACCACACCAACCTGACGTTTTGCTGTGCGTCACTGCCGGTTTATCTCTACACCAATGCCATCATCGGCATTTCCGGCGCGGACCCGGAGATCAGCGATTATTACGTCTGCACGGGCATCCACGGGAATCAAGTGACGGCGGATGCGCCGTGGTGGCTCAAGCCGCTGGTGAGGAAACAGGGCACGTTGTCGGTCACCTATCAGCCCTCGGTGGAACCGCCCATCAATCTCTGCGGCTGGGGATTTATTGCGTTCCATTTTCTGGATGTGGAAAGCGCCCTCTTGCTCGGCACCAACACCTTGATTTACGAAGACTGCAATGGATTGACCATTGAACACCTGCACACGGAATGGATTCACGCCTGGACGAACGACATTAAAATGGTCCGCAACAACGGTCTGAGCACGTGGATCGGAACGGCGGATTTCTACAACACCGGGATTCCACAGGGCCACAGCCTGGACTTGCTTTGCAACATGGGTTTCCACGGTTATATCTCCTGTGACATTGCCCGAATCACCGACGCGGCGGCGGAGGGTGCGGCCATCGTTCCGATTCTTTACGAGCAAGCCGGCCGTGGCGGCGACGTTGGCGGCATCAACCTTTGGGGTTCCGCCCAAGGGCACGCGCATCGGGAACATTCCACGAGCCGTTTTCCGTGGCCGGGAATGCAGCTTTCCGGCGCGGTGAACCTGGTGAACAACAGTTCTCAAGGGATTGTCATCACCAATCCGGCGAGCGGGACCGAGTTTTTGGTGCGAACCAACGGAGAGGTGGAGGTGGACCGGCTGGCCGCTCGTTCCTTCATTTCGCTTTCGCCAGGCAATCCGGCCGGCTGGCCTTCGGCCCCGCGTTTTGCGGGCGCGGTGGGCTGGGGCGCGAGCAATGGGTGTCTGTTTGTGCTGTATTCAACCAATGGCACCGGGGGCGTGACGAATATCTGGACCCGAACCAATTACTTTGGTCCGTGACCAGCAAAGCGCCTGGCGCATGGCGGGAAGCGGACGTTCTTCAAAAGCTGAAAAGCTGAAATCCTGAAAGCTGAAACGCTGCCCGGTGAAATA
>DMQW01000188.1:12644-13888 GCA_003455565.1 Limisphaerales bacterium | reverse complement strand
CCGGAGACTTCACGGGCCAAGGCAATTTCACGGGTCTCGACCCGTGAAGTAATTGAGCGGAGCTACTTCACAGGTCAAGGGAAAAGCTGGCAAACTGACCCGGAGCGCCGATTTTCAACCGGCTTTTCCTGGTCGGAACGTCCCAAGCCGGTCACCGACCGGCGCTCCGTTAAATTAAGAGGTTGCGCTTGGCGTCAAACGGTTGCATATTTTTTTAATGACCTTGCTGCAAAAACGGGACGCGGCGCGGCGGCAACGGCGGCTGGAGGTCTTTGCCGAAACGCGCCGGCGTCTGCAATCGGCGCTGCGGGAATTGATTCCCGGCCAGCGGGTCGTCGTCTTTGGCTCGCTGACCAAACCGGGCGTGTTCAACGACCGTTCGGACGTGGATTTGGCGCTGGAGACGGAGCCGGCGCGGATGAGCGCCGAGCGGCTGGTCTCCGAATTGATGGAGCGGCTGCAGCGTCCGGTGGATGTGCTGTTGTTGAATCGCTGCCGTTTTCGGGACAAAATTTTGCGGGAGGGGGAGGCATGGACAGCATAGCGTTAAAAACATTGCAGGAGGAGCTGCTGAACGACAGCCGCATGGCGGCGGATGCCTTCCAAAAGGCGGCGGCGCGCTTTGAGCGGAAGGACGACGCGGGCTATGAAAGTTGCGGGCATCAGTTGGCGCGGCTTTACAATACGTTTGAACAAGCGGGGCTGCGGGTGGCCAAGTCGTTTGAAAACAACATTGACAATGAACAGGGCTGGCACGGGGCTTGGTTGACGCGCCTGACCATCGGCATCCCGGGCGTTCGTCCGGCGTTTATTCCCGATGGACTCAAGCTGCCGTTGAATGAATTGAAAGGGTTCCGTCATGTTTTTGTCCACGCTTATGACTTGCAATTGGATCCGGAAAAACTTGTCTTGTTGTTGAAATACGCCAAAGAAATCGCGGAGGCATTTCCGGGTTTGATTGAAAAATTCATCTCTGCGGTGGCCGGTGAACAGCAAATCGAACTTTGATGCGATGGCTGACTCACGATTACGCCGGGCAGCCGTTTCAAGTCCTATAGTCCCGCAAGCTTTCAAGACGGGATAAAGGGCGAGGTGGAGGAATAGGCGCAGTGCGCTTTGCGCTTTGCCCCTTGCGCCTTTCTTGATCGGCTCAAAACAGGTGAGTTGGAGAATGTTTGCGCCAGCATCGGCCGGAAACTGGGAAAAATGATGCAAAATCCACAATCCTTCGGCTGACCTCCGTC